>WGAH01000622.1 GCA_015489145.1 Deltaproteobacteria bacterium | reverse complement strand
GTGCAGCGCCAGCTCGCTGAAGGGCCGGCGGGTGCCGGCGAGGAGCTTCCCCTCGTCGTCCACGACGATGAGCATCTCCGGCGCCACGTCGCCCTTGCTCACCGCCGTCGGGGTGCACAGCAGCCCGCCGCCGGGCAGCCGGGCCGACAGGTTGCCGTCGTGGTTGGCCACCCAGCCCCGGGCGTGCAGGGCCCGGGAGGTGGCGACGATCTCGCGCCGCAGCGCCTCCTCGTCGGGCCGGCTCACCCGCCCTCCCCCGCCGTCCAGGCGTTGCCGGGCGTCACCCGCCCGTCGGCGTCCACCTCGTCGACCACCCCGAGGATCACGGCGTGAAAGGGGTCGTCCTCGCGCCCGAGCACCTGCCGGGCGGCGTTGCCCTCGCGGGCGACGAGCACCAGGTCGCCGGGACCGGCCTGCACGCTGTCCACCGCGAGGAACTCCGGGCCGTTGGGGGTGCGGCCGTCGGTGTCGACCGCCTGCACCACCATGACGCTCTTGCCCTCGTAGCAGCGGTGCTGCACCGTGGACCAGGCGTTGCCGATGACGCGGGCGAGGATCATCGCGACCCCTCCCCGTCGAGGAGCGAGCGGTCGCGCCAGGCGTGGTCGACGATGCTCGTCACGGCGCAGTCCACCGGGGCGAACTTGCGCGGCAGGGCCATCGCCGCCTCGCGGCCGGTCACCCAGCTCACGATGTCGCCGGGGCCCGCCTGGAGCGCGTCGGCGGCGATCTCGGGCGGCCCCTGGGGCTCGCCGGCGGCGGTCTGGGGCTGGATCAACAGGAGGCGCACGCCCTCGAGGGACTCGTCCTTGACGGTGCAGACGACGCGGCCGATCACCTTGGCGAGCTCCATCAGGCCTCTCCTCGGACGGCGAAGGGCGGCCGGCGCAGCAACCAGGCCACCATCTCGGCGTGGGGCCGGGCGATGCGCTCGGTGCGGTGCAGCGCCCCGGCGGCCTCGAGGATCGCCGCCCCCGCCTCGATGGCGGCCTCGACGTCGTGCTGGGCGCCGTGCACCACGTAGTAGGCGCGCCCGCCGAGGCCTCCGGCCACCCGCACCCCCGCGAGGGCGACGTCGGCGTCCTTGAGGGACCGGTCGCAGGCGACGAGCGTGCTCGCCACGGCGCTGCCCTCGACGACGCCGAGGCTGTCGAGCTCGGCCGCCGGGGGGCGGTCCTCCCGGCCCCGCAGGCCGGCGAGGAGGTCCGGGTGGGCGAAGGGCAGGAACATGCGGTCGACGAGGGCATCCGGGTCCCAGGCGCGGACCTCGTCGTAGCTCTCCTGCACCTCGGCCACGCCGCCGGCGAACAGGATCAGGTACTTGCCGGGCTCGACGAGGTTGGCCTCGAGCACCTCGACCGGGGCCTTCTTCACGAGCAGGTCCAGCGCGCGCAGCCCGCCCGCGACGGTGCCGAGCTCCACCAGCGCCAGGGCCTCCGCCGACACGGGCTACACGATCCGGAAGTAGCCGGCGAGCGTGCAGCGGCGCTCCCGGGTGAAGGTGCGCGCCGTGGTCAGGCCGTCGCCGGTGGGGGAGGCGATGGTGAAGCTGGTGTAGCCCTCGCCGCCGAAGCCGAGGCCGGCGACGTGGGAGGCGTTCTTCACGTAGATCGAGGCGTCGCAGACCCGGGCCATGCGGTGCAGGGCGTCGATGTCGCGGGAGTACATGCTCGCCGTGTGCCGGAAGCCGTGCTCGGCCTCGACGGCGAGGTCGATGCCCTCGTGCACGTCCCGCACCCGGACGAAGGGCAGGAAGGAGGTGAGCTGCTCGACCTGCACGAAGGGGTGCTCGAAGGGGACCTCGCAAATGACGAGGCGCGGGTCGCCCTTGAAGGGAACGTCGATCTCGCGGAGCATGTCGGCGGCGGGACGGCCGATCCACTCGCGCTTGACGTGCTCGCGGTCGGCCGTGAGCACGAGCTTTTCGAGGCGGGTGACCTGGTGGTTGCGGAGGCGCACGGCGCCGAGGGCCTCGATGCGCTCCATGAGGTCCTCGAAGACGCCCTCGACGGCGAAGACCTCCTTCTCGTCCACGCAGATGATGTTGTTGTCGAGGCTGGCGCCGAGGAGGATGCCCCGGGCCGCCCGGTCGAGGTCGGCGGTCTGGTCGACGACCACCGGGGGGTTGCCCGGCCCGCCGGCGACGACCTTCTTGCCGCTGTTCATCGCCGCCTTGACCACCGCCCCGCCGCCGGTGACGACGACGAGCCGGATCGCCCGGTGGCGCATGACCTCGTTGGCGGACTCGATCGTGGGCCGCTCGACGCAGGTGACGATGTTCGACGGCCCGCCGACCTCCATGCTCGCCCGGTTCATCAGGTCGACGGTGTAGGCGCTGCACTCCCTGGCGCCCGGGTGGACGTTGAAGACCACCGCGTTGCCCCCGGCGATCATCCCGATGCCGTTGTTGATGATCGTCTCGGTGGGGTTGGTGCTGGGCGTGATGCTGCCGATGATGCCGTAGGGCGCGCGCTCGACGAGGGTGAGGCCGTCGTCGCCGGTGTACGCCGCGGGCTCGAGGATCTCGGGGCCGGGCGTCTTGTGGATGACGAGCAGGTTCTTCTTGACCTTGTCCTCGGTGCGGCCGAGACCGGTCTCCTCGTGGGCCATGCGCGCGAGGGTGTGGACGTCCTCGGCGGCGCGCCGCCGGATGTTGGCGATGATCTCGCGGCGCTTCTCGAGGGGCAGGGCGATGAGGGTGAGCTGCGCCTGCCGGGCGGCGTCGACGCACTCGTCCACCGTCCGGTAGACGCCCTGCCGCCGCCCGCCGGGGGGCTCGTCGGCGGTGCGCGCCGGCATGTCGCCCGACCGGATGCGCTGGAGCACCCGCTCCACGATGAGCCCGATGTCCGCCTCGCCCTGCATCAGCCTTCCTCAGCGCCGGAGCCCATCGACTCGGCGAGCTTGTCGTAGACGAGGCGGCCGTCGATGTCGATCTGGTCGACGATCGCCATCACGGCCGCGTCGGTGGGGCGCCTGTCGGTGAGGCGGGTCTGCCGGGCGGACGAGCCGGTGGCGTACAGCACCACCTCGCCGAGCCCGGCGCCCACGGTGTCGGCCGCCACGACGAAGGAATCCTTCGCCTGGAGGTCGAGGGACAGGTCGCGGACCACGTAGAGCTTGAGGCCCTCGATCTTCTCGTCCTTCCGGGTCGAGACGACCGTGCCGACGATCCGCCCGAGCTTCATCGGGGCCTACTGCTTCTTCGCGGGGGGACGGCCGAGGGGCAGGACCTCGTCGATGTTCTCGTGCGGACGCGGGATCACGTGCACGCTGACGAGCTCGCCCACGCGCTGCGCCTGGCGGGCGCCGGCCTCGGTGGCCGCCTTCACGGCGGCGACGTCGCCGCGGACGATGGCCGTGACGTAGCCACCGCCGATCTTCTCGTATCCGACCAGCTCCACGCGCGCGGCCTTCACCATCGCGTCGGCGGCCTCGACCATGGACACGAAGCCCTTGGTCTCAATCATGCCCAGCGCATCTGCCATTGGGGTTCTCCGTCTCGGGGGACTGAATGCAGGGGGTTGGAGGATGGGCCGTCACCGGCGGGGCCGGCGGGGACCCGGGAAGGGTTCAGGCGCCGGCCAGGGCCTCGATGGCGGCGATGGCGGCCTCGCGGGCGCTGTCGATCTCGCTTTCGGTGCCCCCCATCCACAGGCGCCCGAAGGCGCCGAAGGGGCGCAGGTTGACGAGGTTCACCTCGGCGGCCTTCTCGGCCTCGTTCGCCGCGGCGACGGCCCACACCGCCGGCTCGGTCTCGAGGATGAACAGGCTCTGGCCCGGGATGAGCATCATGCCCCGGCGGTTGCGGTTGATGATCTGGGCCTGGTAGGGCTCGATGGCGCGGATCACCTGGTTGCTCACCACCCGGGGCTTCATGCCGTCCTCGGCCCGGATGCCGAGGTAGGAGAGGATCGCGTCGCCGGCGGCGAGGACCTCGCCCTTGTCGTCGTGGTGGATCTCGAGGAGGCCGAAGGCCCGCTCGACCACCTGCACGGCGGGCACCGAGCGCGTGGCCTTGAGCGCCACGTCGGTGACGCGGTTGATGATCATGCCCGGCGCCGTCTCGACCCACAGCGAGGCCTGCCCCGCGAGGGGGAGGAAGCCGCGGGCGGTCGTGCCCGTGAACGCCGCGAGCTGCGGCTGGAGGCTGTCGAGAAAGGCGTACCCTCGCAGGGTGACGGACAACGAACACCTCGCCGGAAGGGCGCCGCCCGGCGTCCGGTTCCGGCCCGGGGCCGCTCCGGTGGCTGGGAGGCGCCCGGCTTCGTACCGCGCCGGCGCCGGTTCCGTCAAGGGCGGCGGGCGGGTGATTGACATGCCGGACCCGCTTCACTATGCCCGGCCGGTGGGG
>WGAH01000621.1 GCA_015489145.1 Deltaproteobacteria bacterium | reverse complement strand
GGCCGCCTGGCTCGTGCCCCTCGGCGGACCCGGCTGGGCGGTGATGGCCGCCTTCACCTTCCCGGATCGCCCGGCGGTGCTGGCGGTGGCCATCGCCGCCGGCGCCCGCGGGCCCGGCGAGCGCGGCAGCCCCCGCTCACCCGCCACCCTGTTCGCCGCCCTCGCCGCCGGCCTCCTCGTCCGCGCCGCGCCCGCGAGCCTGCCGGCGCCGCCCCTGCCCGCCGCCCTCGCCGCGCTGCCCGTGGCGGCGGTCCTCGGCGGCGGCCTCGTCCTCCTGTTCCGCCGGGGCGCCCGCGGCTTCCTCGCCCCCCTCACCGGTGACGGCCACGACCACCCCGCCGGGCACCACCCGCACGGGTAGGGCTCAGGGCCGGCAGAGGTACTGGCAGAACAGGCCGTAGGCGTCGGTGAAGCCCCGGGAGATCACCCGGAAGCCCGCCCGCTCCAGCAGCGCGAGCCAGCGGGGCACGTCGAGCTCGTAGACGTCGCGCTCGGCGGCGGGGCGCTCGGCGGCGTCCACCTGGTCGAGGCACCAGCGGTGGATCACCGCCCACCAGCGCTCGCGGAGATCCCGGTCGGCGGCCACGCGGTTGCGGCCCTCGATGTCGTCGGCCAGGGCGCGGGCGCAGCGGCGGACGTAGGAGTCGAGGAGCCGGTCGACGAGCACCGGGTCGTGGGGCTCCAGCTCGAGATCGCAGTAGATGTCGGCCTCGTTGAGCACCAGCAGGCCGTCCCGCGGGGCGAGGGCGGCGTGAAGGGCGGCCAGCACCTCCGCCTTGCCGGGGCCGTCGAGGCCGGCGGCGGCCCGCCGCGCGGCGTCCTCGCCGGCGACGTGGTGCAGGCTCAGGCTGCACACCGCGAGGTCCGCCTCGCCCAGCTCGCCGGCGACCTCCTCGATCCGGGCCACCCGCGACACGAGGCGCACCCCCGGGGGCAGGGCGGCGGCGACGCGCCGGTGGACCTCGGGCAGCGGGTCGACGAGCACGAGGGTGCCGCGGGCGTCCGGGGGCAGGGCCCGGGCCCAGAGGGTGCCGTCCCCGCCGCCGACCTCGAGGGCGACCCAGCCCCGGCGCTCGGCGAGGCGACCGCGGGCCGTGCGCGCGTTGGCCGCGTAGAGCCCCTCCATCAGCGTGCTGCGGCCCCAGGCCTCGTAGAGGGTGCCGGGGCCGAAGCTGTGGTTCCAGGGCTCCACCTCCGGGGAGGGCAGGCGCTGCCGCAGGCCGGCCAGCGCCCCGGGCTGCCGCCCGCGCGGCAGGGCGAGGAGCCGCCGCAGCTCCGCGAGGTGGTGGTCGAGGTCGGGACCGTTCACCGGGGCCTCCGCGCCGCCCAGGGGTGGCGGCCCATCATGGCGACGCCCACGAGCATCAGCAGGCCCGCCAGCAGCACGAGGGGGTGGCCCGGCGCGTGGCGGTGGCTGAGGATGACCGCGCCCCGGTCGAGCTTGGCCAGGAGCACGAGGTCGGCCCCCAGCCCGCGGGCGAGGGGGTGGTTGTAGGCGATGCGGGCGTCGTGCTGGCGGCCATCCGGCTCGGTGACCCGCACCAGGGCCGCGATCTCGCGGGGGGTGTCGTCCGGGTTGAGCCGCACGTCGACATCCTGGAGGCTGAGCACGCGGCCGTCGTCGAGGGTGGCGGGGCGGCCGGGCGCCAGCACCACCGGCGCCTCGTCGCGCCCGCCGAGGCCGCCCACGAGGTGGGCGAGCAGGGCCAGGACGAAGGAGAAGTGGATCACCGCGGCGGCGTAGGCGCGCGGCTGGCGCAGTCCCGCCCGCCACCGCGCGATCACGGTGTCGGCGGTGCAGACGACGGTGTTGAGGCCGTACAGCGCCAGGGTGCCCGCCAGGAGGTAGAGCCAGAGGTGCCAGGGCGAGGGGTGGGTGAAGAAGGCGCGGAGGTCGTCCATGTGGACGTCGCGGGAGGCGCCGTCGCGGGTGGCGGTGAGGACGACCGAGCCGACGGCGAGGAGCAGCGCCGAGGCGAAGCCCGAGGCGACGCCGAGTCCCTGGGAGCGCAGCAGGCGGCCGGCGACGGCGAGGAGCCCCGGGGCGGCGGAGGGGCGTTCAGAAGGCATGGATGCCCCCGCCGAAGAAGAAGGAGGTGCCGACGTGGGCGACGAGGACCCACAGGGCGCCGACGAGCAGGGCCGCCGCCCGGAGGCCCGGCCGGTGGGCCAGGGACGGGCTGAGCCGCATGTGCAGCAGGGCGGCGTAGTGGAACCAGAGCACCACCGACCAGATCAGCTTGGGGTCCCAGATGAAGGTGGCGCCCCAGGCCACCACGCCCCAGATGCCGCCGAAGACCATGCTCACCGACCAGATCGCGAAGCCCTGCAGGGCGAGGCGGTCGGCGTGCTCCAGCCAGGCGTGCTCGCGGCCGCCCAGCCAGGCGAGCGCCGCCGCCCCCGCCGCGTACCACAGGCCGTAGGAGACGAAGGACAGCGGCACGTGCAGGGGGTACCAGAGGGTCCGCAGCATGGCGAAGGGCCAGGCCAGCGTCGTGGGCAGCGACAGGGCGGCGCCGAGGAAGGCGGCCGCGAGGGCGAGGAGCGGCAGGGCGTAGCGGCGGCTCGGCCGGAAGTGGACCAGGAGCACGCCGGCGACGGCCAGGCCGGCGGCGCTCAGCGACTCCATGCGGTTGCTCAGGGGGAAGGCCCCGGTGGCGGCCCCGCGCCCCACGGTGGCGGCGAGGTGGAGGCCGGCGGCGAGGCCGAGGGGGGTGCGGGCCGCCGCCGGGCGCAGGAGCAGCGCCAGGGCCGCCAGGACGTAGCCGGCCAGCGCCGCCTGGAGCGCGAGGTCGAGGGCCGGCCAGGTCACGCGCGCCCCTCCCCGGCCCGTCCGCCGCCCGGCTCGCGGGCCGCCTCCTCCATCGCCGCGCGGCAGTCGCGACAGACGAAGTGCACGGGGCCGCCGTCGGGGGTGACCGGCTGCAGCGCCCAGGCGCGCAGGGCCTCGACCGGGCGGACCCGGTGGCAGCGAAGGCAGCGCAGCGTCGGCGTCCAGGGGCGCGGGCGGGGCAAGAACACCTCCGGCCCCCCTGTACCCCGACCGGCCCGGGAC
>WGAH01000620.1 GCA_015489145.1 Deltaproteobacteria bacterium | reverse complement strand
TCGCCCTCCTCCTCGCCTGCCGCCGCCGGAGCCGCGGCAGGCGAGGAGGAGGGCGAGGGCGACGAGGGCGGAGCGGCGAGCGAGACGGGTCATGGCCCCCGCATCCTCGCAGGGCGGGGGCCGGCCGTCCACCCGGATCAGGCCCCTTCGGGGGCGATCTCGAGGACCTCGTCCAGCGGGCGGCGCAGGCTGCGGGCCGTGGGGGGGGCGTCGACCCGGGCGAAGCGCAGCATCATCGCCTCGGTCTGCCCGTCGTTGGGCCCGAAGACGGCGCGGAAGCGGTCGCGCCAGCCGGCGAGGTCGGCGCGCTGCCCGGCGTCGAGGCCCTCGCCCCCGCCGCGCTCCAGCCGGGCGAACAGGTAGGGCAGCGTCGCCAGCGGCGTCACCGCGAGGCCCTGCCGGGTGGCCTCCAGCCAGACCCGCTGCATCGCCCGCCCGCCCTCGAAGGAGGATCGCGGCCCGACGCCCGGCACGCGCACCAGCCCCACCGCCGAGGCGCTGCTCACCGCCCGCCGCCCGTTCTCGAGGATGCGGCCGCCGCCAATGCGCTTGATCATCGCCATCGTCGACCACCGCGACAGCAGGCGCATCGCCTCCCGCTCGCCGGCGGAGAACTCCATCGTCATGATGTCGAGGCCGTCCCGGGTGCGCTCCGCCTCCTCGCGGGTCCAGCGAATGCCCTCCATGATCCCGCGGTGGATGCGCTCGTCCAGGAAGGTGAGGCGGTCGCTCCGCCCGACGAGATCGGCGATCTCGGCCAGCTCCCCCTCCGAGGCCGCCAGGATCAGCTCGCCGTGGGGGCGGGCCGCCGCGACCAGCGCCTCGGCGGCCTCCTCGCCGAGGGGGCGCCGGGGCCCGCGCCGGCGGTTCGTGCAGCGCTCGGCGAGGAAGGGCGCCCACCTCGCCGCGGACTCGGGCACCCGCGTCGGCGCGAAGCGGAAGGCGACGCGGGCCGCCAGCCAGCGGTCGCCCGGGTCGGGGAAGGGTTCCACCTCGGCGAGGAAGCCCATCGCCCCGGCGGCGAGCACGATGTTCTCGACGGCGGCGCCCACGGCGACGAAGGTGGCGCCGTCCTCCCAGTCGAGGGCCTCGAAGCCGCGCTCGGGATCGCCGCGGCACTCCAGGACGCCGTCGGCGAAGCGAAAGCGCCAGGGCTGGCCGTTGTGGGCGCTCGGCGCGCGCACGCCGTAGGCGACGATGCGCCGGATCTCGTCCACCCCGAGGTGGGCGCCGCCGCGGGCGAGGCGGGGGGCGGCGTCGGGCGCCGCGCGCTCCTCGTCGGCGGCCGAGGGCAGCGCCACCGGCCGGGCCAGCAGGGGCCGCTCCAGCACCTCGTCCACGTCGACGTAGTAGCGCCCCGAGCCGGGGCCCTCGCCCAGCAGGATGCGCCGCACCACGTGGGCCGCCACCGCCCCGCCCAGGGCCACGTCGCTGGCGAGCTGCGGCCAGCCGGTGATCGTCTGGCCCACCTCAGGAAGCGAGGCGGCCCCGCGCACCGAGATCGACTCGCCGCCGACGAGGCGCAGGACGATGGGCGCCTTCTCGGCGGTGGACAGCCCGCGCAGGCTCGCCGGGTCCACGTCGCCGGCCAGGCCGTGCACCAGCGGGCGGTCGGGCTCGAGGTCGAAGCGCTCCACGTCGAGGAGCCCCCGGTCGGAGGTGTCCATGACCACCGGAATCCCGAGCTCCCGGGCCCGGGCCCGGACGAGCAGCTTCATCTCGAGGTCGTCGCACTCCTCCACGAGCACGTCGAGGCGGTCGTCGCCGCGGCCGAGGAAGGCGTCGAGGTTGTCGGCGGTGACGCCCTCGAAGAAGGGTCGCACCGCCAGGTAGGGGTCGATCTCGGACAGGGCCCGGGCCGCCAGCACGGCCTTGTGCTGCCCGAGGTCGCCCACGCTGGCGGCGAGGCGGTTGAGGTTGCTGAGCTCCAGGCGGTCGAGGTCGGCGATGCGAAGCTCGCCGGCGAGCCCCTCCAGGGCCATGGTGATCGCGGCGGAGCGGCCCACGCTCAGGCCGATGACGCCCACCTTCGCCCGCGCGAGCCGGGCCTGCTCCTCGGCGGTGATCTTGTAGCGGTTGCGCCGGGTGCGGAGCCAGCGGAACGCCTCGGCCGGCAGCAGGTGCACGAGCACCCCCGACCAGGGGTAGAGGAACCAGGCGCCGTACTCCTCGGCCGGCCGGCCGCCGAGGCGCTCGGCGACCTTCGCCCGCAGCTCCACCTCGTCGAGGCGCCGGTCGGGGTGCTCCTCGCGCACCAGCTCCCGGAGCTGCCGGTCGAGGGTGTCGGCCACCGCCCGCACGCGGCCCTCGCGAATCGCCTCGACGAAGGCCTCGCGGTCGCCCGGCCGCCCCAGCTCGTAGCGCTCCGGCCGCCACCCGCGCTGCTCGGCCCGCGGCAGCGTCGCCACCAGTTCCCGAAGATCCATCCCCCTCCTCCTCGTTCGAGTTCGACCCGCCGCCCTACGCCGCGGGCTCGCCGTCCCGCGCCGCGTCCACCAGCGGCACGGTGATGCGGAACACCGCCCCGCGCTCGGAGGGCAGCAGCTCCACCCGGCCGCCGTGCAGCTCGGCGATCTCGGCGGTCATCGCCAGGCCGAGCCCCGTGCCGCGGCCGGGCTCCTTGGTGGTGTAGAACGGCGCGAAGATGCGCTCCCGGAGCGCCGGCGGCACCCCAGGGCCGTCGTCGGCCACCGTGATGCGCACCGCCTCGGGAAAGCGCTCGGCGCGAATGCGAACCGTGCCGCCGCCGTGGTCCTCGAGGGCGTCGATCGCGTTGGCGACCAGGTTGGTGATCGCCTGGTCGAGCAGGTCGGCGAAGCCCGGGAAGGGCTCCACGCCCTCGAGCTCGGTGCGGATGGTCACCCCCGCCCGCCGGGCCCGGGCGTCGAGGAGCCGGAGCACCGCGTCCACCCGCCGGGGCAGGTCGACCATGGTGCGCTTCAGCTCGCCGTCGTTGCGGCGCGACAGGGTGAGCACCCCCTCGACCACCCGCTGGATGCGCTTGCCGGCCTCCTCGACGAGGTCGATCATCTGGGCGGCCGAGTCGGCATCCTCGCCGAGGCGCGAGCTGACGAGGTGGCGCAGCAGGCCCGTGGCGTTGATGACGACGTTGACGGGATTGAGCACCTCGTGGGCGATGCCGGCCGCCATCAGCCCGAGGGTGGCCTGCTTCTCGGCCCGGATCAGCGCCAGGGTGAGGGCGCGAATGCGGATCTGGGCGCTCACCCGCGCGACGAGCTCCGGCGAGCTGAAGGGCTTGACCACGTAGTCGTCGGCGCCGGCGGCGAAGCCCTCCAGCGCCGCCGCCTTGCCCGGGCGGGCGGAGACGAGGATGACCGGGATGTTGCGGGTCCGGGTGTCGGCCTTGAGGCGCCGGCACATCTCCAGCCCGTCGAGGCGCGGCATCGCCACGTCCGAGAGCACGAGGTCGGGCATCCACTCCCGCGCCGCCGCCAGGCCCTCCTCGCCGTTGGCGGCCGTGCGGACCCGGAAGTGCGGCTGGAGGGTGCGCTCGAGGAACAGGCGCATGTCGACGTTGTCCTCGACCACCAGCACCAGCCGGGCGTCCGGGTCGGCGGTGGGCTCGTCGAGGGTGTCCTCGTCCTCGGCGGGCTCGCGCGCGAGGACGACGAGGTTGCGCTCCGCCGCCGAGGGGTCCTCGCGCCCGAGCCCCGCCTCCGGCTCCGCGGCCCCGGCGAGGCCCACCGGCAGGCGCATGACGAAGGTGGAACCCCCGCCGGGGGTGGGCTCGTGGACCAGGGTGCCGCCGTGCAGGTCGACGAGCTCCCGGGCCATGGCCAGCCCGATGCCGCTGCCCTCGACCACGCGGTCCTCGTCGTTCCAGCAGCGGTGGAAGCGCTCGAAGACCAGCTCGGCCTGGTCCTCGGGAATGCCCGGGCCGGTGTCCGCCACGTCCACGCGGACCTGGGCGCCCTCGCGGCGCAGGCGCACCCGGATGCTGTCGCCCTCGCGGATGTACTTGATCGCGTTGCCGACGAGGTTGAACAGCACCTTTCGGAGGTGGCGGGGGTCGGCGAAGACGCCGCAGGGCTCGTCGGGCTCCTCCAGGCGCATGTCGATGCGCCGGCGCTGGGCGAGCGGGCGGAGCGTGTCCACCACGTCCGCCGCCAGGGCCACCAGGTCGAGGGGCTGCTTGTGGGCCTCGATTCCGCCGGCGTCCAGGCGCGAGAAGTCGAGGAGCTCCTCGACCAGCTCGTGGAGGTGCCGGGCGTTGCGTCGAAGCGACCCGAGCATCGCCAGCGCCCGCTCCGAGCCCGTGCGCGCCACCTCCGTCTCCAGCTCGTCGAGGGGCGCGATCACCAGGGTGAGCGGCGTCTTGAGCTCGTGGGAGACGTTGGTGAAGAAGCGCTGCTGCGCCTGGCTGGCGCTCTCGAGCTGGCGCACGGTGTCCTCGAGGCGGTTGCGGGCCTCCTCGAGCTGGGCGGTGCGCTCCTCGACGCGCACCTCGAGGTTGTCGCGCAGGTCCTGGACCAGCCGGTAGGAACGGGCGTTCTCGATGGCGACGGCGAGCTGCTGGCCGACGCTGGCCAGGAGCGCCTCGCTCGGCGGGTCGTCCGGCGGGTGGCCGACGTAGAGGCGCCCGAGCACCCGCGAGCCGACCCCGAGGTGGACGCGGGCGAAGGTGATGCCGGCCAGGGTGACGGTCTCGGAGCGGGCGCGCTCGGCCTGCGGCAGCGGGCGCGGCGGCGCGTGGGCGAGCTCGCGTTCCACCGCCCGGCGCTGCTGGAGGCTGATGCCCGCCGAGGCGGCGACCACCGGCCCGCCCTGGTCGGACTCGATCAGCTCGAGGAGGCAGGGCGCCCCGTCCCGGTGCCGGGACACCACGCGCACGGCGCTCCGCACCAGCCGCCGGCTGTCGAGCTGCATCGTGGCGTTGGCGGACAGCTCGCGCAGGAGCTCGAGGTCGCGCACCCGGCGGTCGAGGTCGGTCTTGGCGGCGATGAGGTCGTCGACCTTCTCGAGGAGCAGGGTGTTGGCCTCCTCCAGCTCGTGGGTGGCGAGCTCGAGGCTGGTGCGCCGCACCTCGAACAGGGCGGCGAGGCGGGCGAACAGGCCCCTCACCCACCGCAGGGGGTTGCGGCTGGCCGAGACGGCGATCTCGAAGGTCGCCCCGTCCTCGGCCTGCTCCACCACCTCGACCCGGGCGGGCTCGGCGCCGACCGTCGTCGGCACGGTGGCGAGGATGCCGCGCACGGTATCGAGGAAGGCGCGGCTCGGCCGGTAGCCGCTGGTGAAGCGGTAGCGGGCGCGAAGCAGGGTCGGCGAGCGCTTCTCGAACTCGATCCGCACGAAGGGGAACATGAAGCGCGGCACCAGCCGGGTGAGCTGCTGGTAGATCAGGTAGGGCGACAGCACCGACCGGGCGATGGTCCGCACGAAGCGCAGGCTGTGACGCGACGCCGCGCTGTAGCCGATCTTGTAGAAGACCTCCGGGTCGTGCTGGAAGCGCTCGGCGATGCGGTGCTCGATCTCGAGGAAGGTCGGGTAGTCGATCCAGTTGAGCCGGTCGAGGAAGTGTTCGGGGGGGTAGGGCAGCCCGCTGAGGATCTCGGAGCGGGGAACGCCGGCCTCCTCGACGTAGTCGAGGAACAGCCCGAGGGCGAGGCAGCTCACCTCGCGCGCCTGGGGCCTGGTGCGGTCCTCGGCCATCGCCTCATCCACGCTCATCGGACCGCCCCGCCGCGCCGCCCGGCCCCCCCGAGCCGCCCCCCTCCGACAGCAGCCGCCGCGGCGCCGTCACCTCGCACAGCTTCTCCATCAGCTCGGGCAGGCGCTTCGCCGACAGCAGCACGAGGTCCGCCCGCCCGAGGTCGACGAGGTGGGCCGACCAGTCGGGATCGCAGAGCTCGTCCTCGTCGAACAGGATGAAGCGCTGCTTGTCGAAGACCTGGTACCAGTCCGCCGCCGCCTCGAGCAACAGCTCGACCTCCTCGCGGGGCGGGCGGCCGTGGAAGCCGAAGATGCGGACGCCGTCGAGCAGGCCGAACAGGTGCAGCCCTTCCTCGCCCACCTCGGCGATGGCGAAGCTCCGCGCCCGGCCCTGGCGGCGGAGCACGAAGAAGACCCGCCCCCGGACGAGGCCGTCGCCCTGGACCTCCGCAAGGTAGTCGGCGAGGTCGAGGTCCTCGGGGTCGAGGGAGAGGGCCTCGCGGTAGGCCGGCACCCGGATGCGCTCCAGGAGGCGGCCGATGCGGCGCATCTCGTCCGGGTTCGCCAGGCCGATCTCGACCCCGCGCCCGGGCCGCGCCGCCCGGAAGCGGCTGGAGACCTGCACGGCGTGGACCTTCTGGACGTGGGCCTCGCCCCGGTCGATGAAGCGCAGCGGGAAGTCGTGGTGGATCACGCGGGTGAACCGCGGCCCCTCGTGGATGTAGGCCAGCAGCCAGCGGAGGTCCGGGCTCTTCATCGCGTGCTCGTAGACGCGGAACGCGATGTCGCGGATCACCATGCCGCCGTGGACGCCCGGGATCTCGGAGGAGGGGCGCTTGGCGAGCTGGCAGGCCATCCAGGTGCGCGGGTAGACCCGCAGGAGCGTGAGCGAGCCGCCGAGGCCCTCCTCGACGGGCCAGGCGGCGATGATGCCCTGGCGCGGGGCCTGGGCCAGCTTGTGCGAGGCCTCGACGTAGGCCTTGCGAAGGCGGGCGAAGTCCTTGGTGCTCCGCCCGGAGAGGTTGAAGTAGCCCGAGGCGTCGAACAGCTCCCAGGCCTCCTCGGACCAGGGCGCCCCCACCCGGACCCGGGGGCTCAGGAGGTCGTCGACGAAGGCGTGCCAGGCGTCGAACTCGCCGGAGGCGGCGTCGCCGATGGGGGCGAACTGGAGCCCGAAGATCTCGCGCCCGTCGTCCAGGGGGCGCAGGTTCCGCACCCAGGCCCCGGCCCGAAGCAGCTCGTGGCCCTTCCAGGCCAGCCGGACCTCGCCGAGGAACATGCCCGGCGACAGCACGTCGCGCACCGCGTCGCCGGCGATGCCGCAGCCGAAGTGGGACACGTCGATCACCGCGTGGTCCAGGGCGAGTTCATCCCAGTCCGGGTGCCGGAAGCGCACCCGCAGCCCCTCGGGCGCCGCCGCGCGCCGGTACCAGCGGTAGCGGGTGCGGACGATGCGGTCCGGCAGGGTGGTGTGGAGCACGCCGTCCGGCCCGCGGTCCACCGGCTCGACGGTCATGGTGTGCAGGGAGTTGTAGCCCTCGACCACCAGCGTGACCGGCCCCTCGCCCGACAGCGGGAAGGCCGGGCCCTCCGGCCGCCAGAGGAGCACGGGTCCGGCGAGGCCGGCCGCGGCGCCCGCGAGGCGCAGCGGCGCCGGCCGGTCGGCGCCCTCGACCAGCCGGGCCGGGGCCTCCAGGGCGACGAGCCCGCGCAGGGCGCTGCGCACGCCCTCGGGGGTGTCGATGACCTCGTGGTAGGCGGGGTCGGGGAGCCGCGTGGCCACGACGCCGGGCTCGGCCGCGGCGCGGGCGATCCCGATGACCGCGCGCGCCGCCTGGAGCGTGGGCTCGACGAAGCGCAGCACCCACTCCCGGGCCCCCTCCTCGGCCTCGACGAGCTCGGCGGGCAGGACGACGCGCTCCTGGCCCTCGACGAAAATCGCCAGGCGCGAGCGGCGGCCGGCGGCGGGGCGGGGTTGCGCGCCCGCTTCCAGGACCGCGCCGTGCAGCCCGAGTTCCAGGACCCGGGTCGGCCGCCCGCCGGCGATGGCCAGCCGGGCGGTGACGCCGGCATCCGGGCGAAGGCGGTGCCCCCAGTGCCGGGCGGGGGAGCCGGGAGCGGCCGGCTCGGCGTCGGCGGGGCCGGCCTCCCGAGCGCGGATCGCCATTCCGTGGTCACGCTTCATGTCGCCTCCACCGTTGCGGGTTCATGCCGACCGTTCGCCTCTCGAGACCATGGACCTCAGCGCCCCCCCGGAACGATGGCGGGGAGGTTCACCCGAAAGCTCGCGCCCCCGCCCGGGGCGGCGGCTTCCAGCGTGATCCCGCCCCCGTTCTCGCGAGCCAGCTCCGCGCAGATCGCCAGGCCGAGCCCGCTGCCCCCGCTGTCGCCCCGGGTGGTGAAGAAGACCTCGAAGATGCGGTCCCGCACCTCGGGCGGCACGCCGGGACCGTTGTCGCTCACCCGGACGATCACCTCGTCGCCCTCCCGCCAGGCCGAGATCGCCACCCGCGGCTCCGGGGTGCCGGCCTCGACGAGGGCCTGGGCCGCGTTGGTCACCAGGTTGACGACGATGCGCGCCAGGTCGGTGGGGTCCGCGTACACCACCAGCGCCTCGGGGCAGTCGATCTCCACGGCGACGCGCCCGTCGATCTGGCCCCGGGCCAGGACGAGGGCCGAGCGGAGCACCTCGCGAACCTGGTGGACCCCCCGCGCCGCCCGGGTGCCCGACCCGATGGACCGGACGCGCTCGTGCAGCTCCTCGAGGTGACGCACCGCCTGCTGCTGGTCGCGCAGCTCCTCGGACAGCTCCGCGTACAGCTCGTCGGGAAGCCGGTCGCGCCACCGCTTCAAGGTCTCGACGATGTTGCCGTTGGTGACCGAGACGACGAGGCTCACGTTGGCGAGGTCGTGCAGGATGCGCCCCCGGGCCGCCGCCACGCCGGCGAGGCGCTCCTTGGTGACCATCGTCGACTGGAGCAGGCGCACCGTGCGCCGGAGCACCGCCTCGGACAGGGCGTTGTCGAGGATGGTGCGGAGATCCTCCTTGCGCCAGGGCTTCTGCACGTAGCGGCTCACGCCGCCGCGGTTGATCGCGTCGGTGGCCGTGTCGAGGTCGGTGTAGGCGGTGACGAGGATGCGCTGCACGTCGGGGTGGGTCCGGCGCACGCGCTCGCACAGCTCCACCCCCGTCATGCCGGGCATGCGGTGGTCGCTCACCAGCACGTCGACCGGGTGCGCGGCGAGGTAGTCGAGGGCCTCGGCGCCGGAGCCCACGCAGGCCACGTCGAAGAACTCGCTGAAGGTGGCCTGGAAGACGACGCGGTTCGCCACCTCGTCGTCGACGTAGAGGACGACGCCCCGGCGCAGCGCCTCGGCGAGGGAGCCGCCCGGCTCGCGGTCGGTCATGGTTGCTCCCTCGCGGGGGTGGGCCGCCCGTGCCCGGCCTCGGCGCGCCGGTCGGGGAGGGCCGGAGCGGTGACGCCAGGGGCGCCCGGCATGCGGGGGTGGAGCTGTGCGAGCGCGTGCGCCGGACCCACCCCGACGTGCAGCGCATCCTCGTCACCGCCTA
>WGAH01000619.1 GCA_015489145.1 Deltaproteobacteria bacterium | reverse complement strand
CTCCAGGACGGGCGCCTGCTCGGGCGGCTTCTTCTTGCAGCCGACCAGGACGAGGCCGGCGGCCAGCAGCGTCACGGCCAGGAGACGGGCGAGCTTCATGGGGCACCTCTGCGCGGGGGGGTCCCTTCGCACGGGATGGAATCGCTGCATAACCGCGTCGACTCCGAACGGACAGGCGAGGCGCGCCAGCCCCCGATCGTCGGCCGCGCTGAGGGTCCACGGGCCCCGGACTCCGGGCTGCGGACTCCGGGCTACGGCGGTTTTCGGCCGCTCGAAACCCGATGGGGCGTCGCCGACCGGCCGCGCCGGACGCCCTGCCTCGGCGCCGCGAGAACACCGGTGCCATCGCGGTCCGGCCTCCCCCCGGGGCCCGGCGCCTGGAACCCGGAGCCGACGATCCGGGCCGATTCCCGGGTCTTGCAACCGTTTCCGCCCCGCGGTAGCCTCGCCCGCGCCCGCGTCCGCGTCGGCGCGGCGCCCGGGAGGCGACATGGCGACCGGCACCGGAAAGGGCCCCAGGATCCTGGCGGGCTGCTCGTGCCTGTCCATGGTCTTCTTCCTCGGGGTCATCGTCGCGATCAACTTCCTGCTCCCCGTGCTGGCCCGGGCGCTGCCGGACCTCGGCACCCTGTGGGGTTTCCTCGGCGGCATCGGCGCCTACGCGGCCGACGGCTGCTGCTGCCTGTCGGGGGTGGGCCTGGTGATCGGCATCGTCCTGCTGCTGCTCGGCTCCCGCGGTGGAGAGGAGCCCGCTTGAAACACCCACGGGGGGAGCATTGACCGACCGCGTTCCTGCCGACATCCTCGCCGCCTGGGGCCGCGCCTCCGACGAGGCCCGCCCCGTCGAGGGCGGCGGGCTGGTCAACGACACCTGGGTGGTCGGCGATCCGCCCGCCCTGGTGCTGCAACGCCTGCACCCGGTCTTCCACCCCGACGTGAACCTCGACGTCGAGGCGGTCACCGCCCGCCTGGCCGAGGCCGGCCTCCCCACCCCCCGCCTCGTCCGCACCGGCGACGGCGCCCCCCACGTCCTCGACGCGCAGGGGCGCTGCTGGCGGGCGCTGAGCTACGTCCCGGGGCGCACCGTCCACCGCGTCGCCGACGCCCGGCAGGCCGCCTCCGCCGGCGCCATGCTCGGGCGCTTCCACGCCGCCCTGCACGGCTGGGAGTACGAGTTCCGGGCCCCGCGGCGCAACGCCCACGACACCCCGCGGCACATGGCCACCCTGCGCGCCGTCCTCGAGGGCGCCGACGGCCACCCCCTCGAAGGCCCCGCCCGCGAGGTCGGCCAGCGCATCCTCGACGGCTGGTGGCGCTGGGAGGGCGAGGTCGACCTGCCCGAGCGCCTCTGCCACGGCGACCCGAAGATCAGCAACTTCCGCTTCGACGACGCCGGCGAGGCCGTCGCCCTCATCGACCTCGACACCGTCGGGCCGCAGCAGCTCGCCGCGGAGCTCGGCGACGCCTGGCGGAGCTGGTGCAACCCGGGCACCGAGGACGACCTCGACGGCGTGCGCTTCGACGTCGAGCGCTTCGAGGCCAGCCTCGCCGCCTGGTTCGCCCACGCCCCCGCCGTCTCGGCCCGCGAGCGCGCGAGCTTCGTCGGCGCCACCGAGCGCATCTGCCTCGAGCTCGCCGCCCGCTTCTGCGCCGACGCGATCCGCAACGACTACTTCCGCGAGGACCGCGCCCGCTTCCCGCAACCCGGGGCCCACAACCTGCTCCGGGCCCGCGCGCAGCTCGCCCTGGCCGACTCCGTGCGCGCCCAGCAGGCCGCCTGCCTCGGCGCGCTGGTGCGGGCCGCGCGGGGCGCCGCCTGACCAGCGGGCTACGTGAACCCCGATTCCCGCACCCCGGAGCGCCCATGTCCCTGTCCCGTCCCGCCGGCCCCCCGGGGGCCTGGTTCGAGCAATTCGGCGTCACCCGCGAGGTCCTGCGCGAGGTCCTCGCCGCCGCCCTCTCCCGCGGCGGCGACGACTGCGACCTCTACTTCCAGCACGGCGCCGCCACCTCGATCCGCCTGAGCGACCGCAAGGTCAACCACGCCGCCACCCACGTCGACCTCGGCATGGGCGTGCGCGTCGTGCACGGCGACCGCTACGGCTACGCCTTCACCGAGGACCTCTCCCGCCGCTCGATGATCGAGACCGCCCGCGCGGCCGCCCTCATCGCCAGCGGCGCCGGGCGGTCCCCGGCCGAGGCCCTCCACCCCCGGCGCATCCCCGACCACTACCCGGTCGAGCTGCCCTGGACCTCGGTGGACATGGCCGCCCGGGCCCGCATGATCCGCGACTGGGAGGAAGCCGCCTTCGCCCGCGACCCGCGCATCCGGCGGGTGGAGGCCGCCCTGCACGACGGCGCGCGCATCGTGATGATCGTCCGCCCCGACGGCCGGCTGGTCCAGGAC
>WGAH01000618.1 GCA_015489145.1 Deltaproteobacteria bacterium | reverse complement strand
GGCCGGCCGGGGGCCGTCCTCGCCCGGGCCGGGGTGAGCCGGGTGGTGGTGCACCGGGCGGGCCTGTCCGCCGACGCCCTCGCCATCGTCGACGCGGTGTTTCGCCGGGCCCTGGGACCGCCGGTGCGCGATCGCGTGGCCGGCATCGACGTCTACCGCGTGCGGGACTGCTGCGGCCGCGGCGCGGAGCCCGCTTCCCTCGTGCCCGCCGGCGAGGGGCGGGGGCGCGGCTACCGCGACGTGGCGGGCTTCCTGCGCGCCTGGCTCGGGGGCTGAGCGCCCCGCGGGACGGGCGGCGCGCGGCCTTTCGGGAGGGCGGGCCGGCTCGCGGCGAGGCGGGCGATGCGGCCTTCAACCTCCAGCGTGGGCGCTTGCTGCGCATCGCCGAGGCTTCGGGTAGGGTTGCGTCGCGCCGTCGCGCGCGGGGAGGTGGCCGTGATCCTGGGGTGGTTCGCCAGCAGCCTGTTCGCGGGAACCCCGGCGCCGCCGGTGGTCAACGGAAGCCCCACCAGCGACTACGCCGGCGTGGGCGCGCTGTTTGCGTGCTGGGGCGCCAATTGCGGCGAGTTCTGCTCGGGGACCCTCGTCGACGACCGCTGGGTGCTCACGGCGGCGCACTGCGTCGAGGCGATGGATTCCTACCAGTCCTCGGGCTACGACCTCTACTTCGGGGTGGGCGGCTCGATGAGCAGCCTCGTCGACTACACCGAGGTGCGGTCGTGGGTCGAGCACCCGAACTACGCCGGCACCGGCACCCCCCGGGCCGACGTGGGCATGGTGGAGCTGTCCCGCGCCCTGTCGGGGGCCGAGCCGGTGCCGCTCAACGTGGACGCCCTCTCGGAGGACTGGATCGGCGAGGAGCTGACCTACGTCGGCTACGGCATCACCGGCGACGGGCGCAGCGACAGCGGCACCAAGCGCTACGCCGCCATCCCCATCCTCGCCTACGACTTCAGCACGGTCTACGGGCAGGACGAGGCCGACGGCCAGAACGTGTGTTCCGGCGACTCGGGCGGCGCGGCCCTCCTCGAGCGCGGGGGCCGCTACGAGCTGGTGGGCGTCAACTCCTACGTGTGGTCGGAGAGCGGGACCAACCCCTGCAACGACGGCGGCAACGGGGCGATGCGCGTCGACGTCTACGCCGACTGGATCCTGGGCTACGCCACCGGGGCCGAGACCGACGTCGACCTCGACACCGATGCGGACACCGACACCGACACGGACACGGACGCCGACACCGACACCGACACCGATGCGGACACCGACGCGGACACCGACACCGACGCCGACACGGATGAGGCCGCGGATTCCGGCGCCCCCCTCGACTGGGGCGAGGTGTCGGCCGAGGCCCCCGCCGGCGGCTGCGCCACGGCGCCCGGAGGGTGGACCCCCGGCTGGCTGCTCCTGGTGCCGGCCCTCGTCCGGCGGCGGCGTAAGGGCGAGGTAAGAATCCGCGCCGGTCGATGACCCCTTTTCCGCTGGCGAAGGGTTCTCGGCGGGCTAGGCTCCCGCACCATCGCGAGGGTTCCATGTCCAGAGATACTGCACCGTACCGGCTCCTCGGCCTCGTGGGCCTGGGCGCGGTCCTCCTGCGGCCGGCCCCGGCGGCGGCCGATGGCTTCGACGCGCACAACCTGCACCTCGCCGCGATGGACGGCGACGCGCGCGACCCGCTGCTGCTCCAGCGCCCCGGCGCCCTGCACCAGTGGAACGCCTTCGCCGGCGGCGTGATCGAGTTCGCCGACCGGCCGCTGGTGCGCCACTGGAGCGACGGCACCGAGTCGGTCGTCCTCGACGACGTGCTCGCGCTCAACCTGTCGGCCGGCGTCGCGGTTCACGACCGGGTGCGCCTCGACCTCGCCGCGCCGGTCTACGCCGCCTCGTCCGGCCTCGATGGCGCCGCCAACGGCGCGAGCTTCGGCGACCTGCGGCTGGCCGCGACGGGCATCCTCGTCGCCCCCGGCGACGGCGGCGGCCTCGGCCTCGGGCTGGTGCCCTGGCTGACGCTGCCCACCGGCGACACCGAGGCCTTCCTCGGCGAGAGCGGCGTGGCGGGCGGGGCCGACTTCGCCGCCACGCTGGAGGCCGGGCGGCTCACCGCCACCGGCAACCTCGGCGCGCGCTTCGACCCGGCGGTGCAGCTCGACAACATCACCGGCTCGGATTCGCTGACCGCCGGCGTGGGGCTCGGCCTGCTGCTCGGCGACCGCACCGGCCTCACCGGCGAGGTCAGGGGCGCCGCCCCCTTCGCCGCCGCCAGCGAGCCGGGCACGGCCACGCGCTGGGAGGGGGTGCTGTCGGCCCGCACCCGCACCGAGGGCGGCCTGTTCCTGGTGGGCGGCGGCGCCCTCGGTGCGGGTGCGGGCCGACAGCACCCCCTCCCAGCGCG
>WGAH01000617.1 GCA_015489145.1 Deltaproteobacteria bacterium | reverse complement strand
GTTGGCGGGAGTCCCGGCGCCGGCGTAGTCCGGGTCGACAGGGCGCCGGGACTCCCGCCAACCGACGCGCTCGTAGCCGGGCGCCCGGTCGGCGAAGCCGACGAGGAAGCGGAGGTGCGGCCGGGAGGAGACGCCGAAGGTGCCCGCCCGCCACCAGGGGTCGAGGACGAGCGCGTCGCCGTCGGCCCCGACGACGAGGAGCCGCTTGCGGGGCGTCTCGCCCGACAGGCCCTCGATCTCGACCGGCTGCGGCTCGACCCCGCGAAACCGGAGCGCCGGCGCCCGCGCGGGGCGATCCGGGTCGGGCCGCCGGAACCACACCGGCGCCAGGTCGGCCAGCTCGGGCAGGGCCGCCGCCACCGGCGCCCAGGGGCCGTCGAGGAGCTCCCGCGTCGCGACCCGGGCCTCGTCCTCGGGCAGGACCATGCCGGTGCGCCCGTGGGCGAGGAGGTTGCGCCAGCGAAGCAGCTCGTGGAGCGCGTAGCCCAGGGGGGTGCGCCGGGCGTGGCGCCCGCCGGTGTAGAGGAGGTCGGCGGCGAGGGGCGCCACCCGACCGGGGCGCCCGTTGAGCTTCCGGGCGAGGTGGTCGACGGCCTGCCACCAGTCGCCGATGGTCGGCTTGTGCAGCCGCTCGATGAGCGCGCGCTCCGGGGCCTGCTCGTCGAGGCCCAGCCCGGCCCGCTCGGCGACGAGCACCGCGTGGAGGAAGCGCAGCAGCACCTCCACCAGCACCGGCACCCGGCCGAGGCGCACCGAGGGTTCGGCCGTCGGCTCCACGACGGCGTTCCAGGCCAGGGCCACGGGCCCGGGCGCCCGCGCCCGCACCGCCGCGCCCACGCCCGTGTCGAGGCTCTCCCGCATCGCCCACCCCCGAGGCCGAGGTTCGATGGTCCCGCCAGCCTACCACGCCGCGGGATCAGGCCGGGAGGTCCTCCCACTCGGCGAAGAAGTCCACCCGCCGCCGGTCGAGGGTGGCCCGGCGCGCCCGGGGGCGGGCCCACTCGCGCAGCGCCTTGATGTGGTCGTCCATCGTCACGGCCAGGGGCACCGTCTCGCGGGCCACGTCGAGGAGGTCGACCAGCTCGAGATCGCGCCCGGCGGCGAAGGCCTTGAACAGCGCGGAGACGACCACCTGCTCCAGCTCGGCGCCGCTGAACTTCTCGGTCTCCTCGGCCAGGCCCGTGAGGTCGAAGCGCTCGGGGTCGCGGCCGCGCAGGCGCAGGTGGATCTCGAGGATGTTCAGCCGCTCGTGGACATTGGGCAGGTCGACGAAGAAGATCTCGTCGAAGCGCCCCTTGCGGAGCAGCTCCGGCGGGAGCGAGCGCACCTCGTTGGCGGTGGCGACGACGAAGACCGGCCGGGACTTCTCCTGCATCCAGGTGAGGAAGTAGCCGAAGGCCTCGCTCGCGCCGGCCCCCTCGGAGAGGAAGCCCTTCTCGATCTCGTCGATCCACAGCACGACGGGGGCCAGGCTCTCCGCGACGCGCACCGTCTCGCGCAATCCCTCGCGCCGCCCCGCCTCGCCCCGGCCGCCGGTCTCGAAGATCGCCGCGACGTCCAGGCGCAGCAGGGGAAGCCGCCAGAGGTCCGCCACCGCCTTGGCCATCAGCGACTTGCCGCAGCCCTGCACGCCGAGGAGGAACACGCCGCGGGGCTCGGGCAGGCCGAAGGCGCGCGCCTCGGGGGTGAAGCCGGCCCGGCGCTCGGCGAGCCAGGCCTTGAGGTTGTCCATGCCGCCCACGTCGTCCATCGAGCCGGCGGAGTCCCAGAACTCGAGGTAGCGGCTCTTGCGGATCGCCTGCCGCTTCTCCTCGACCAGCGCGGCGAGGTCGTCGTCGCCGAAGCGGCCGCCGGCCAGCAGGATGCGCGCGTACAGGCGCTTGATCTCGCGCTCCGTGAGGCCGAGGGCCCCCTTGACGAAGCGGTCGAAGCGCTCGGGGGGCACCGCGATGCCCCGGCGGTCGAGCAGCGCCCGGAGGATGCCCGCCACCTCGCCGGGGCCGGGCAGGGGGAGGTCGAGGACCACCGCGTCCTTGTCGAGGTCCGGCGGCACCGCCGAGCTTCGCCCCACCAGGACCACCGCCTGCCGCCGCGGGCCCACCAGGCCGCTGAGGTCGCGCAGCCGGCGCACCACCTCGGGCCGGTCGAGGAAGGGGTGGAGGTCGTGGAAGACGAACAGGGCCGGCTCCTCCACCGCCGCCACCGCCGCCAGCGCCGCCTCGGGCTCGACGGTCCCGGCCACCGCCTCGCCCCCCGCCGGGGCCAGGCCCTCGGTGAGCCGCCACCCGTAGCGGGCGAAGCCCCCGTCGCGGGCCACCCGGTCGAGCAGGCGCGCGACGCGGTCCTCCTCGTGGGTGACGAGCTGGATCAGCGGGTAGCGGGCCCGGACGAGCAGGGTGATGCGGTGGGCGAGGTCCTGCATGGCCGCGAGCCTACACGAGATCCGGGAAGCGATCCCGGTGGTGATGGAAGACGCTGTAGCCGATCAGCAGGGAGAACACGGCCATCACGACGACGACGATCACGCTGTGGGGGTGCGGCAGGCGGTGGTTGAGCACCAGCTCGCGGTAGACCCCGACGAGGTGGGCCAGGGGGTTGAGCTGGAGCAGCAGCCAGAAGCGCTGCGGGTAGGAGGCCGCCGGGTAGAAGATCGGCGTGACGAACATCCACAGCAGCAGCACCGCCTTGACCCAGTGGATCGTCTCCTTGAAGAACACCCCGGCGGTGGCGAGGAGCAGCCCGGCCCCGAGCACGAAGGCCGTCTGCACGGCGATGGCGAGGGGCAGCAGGAGCACGTGCCAGCTCAACCCGTGGCCGAGCACCACCGCGGCGGCGACGAGCACCCCGAAGCGGATCACCTGGTTGAGCACCGCGCTGGCGACGACGTAGCCGGGCAGGGTGATCGTGGGGAAGTTGACCTTCTGGATCAGGTGGGCGTGGTCGCGGATCGAGGTGGTCGCCTTGATCAGCCCGTCGTGGACGCCGAACCACACCACCATCCCGCAGAACAGGTACAGGGCGTAGTGCGCCCAGCCGGACTCGGGGTTGAAGCGAACCCCCATGATGAAGTGGAAGACGAAGGTGTAGGTCAGCAGCTCGAGCAGCGGCGTGATCACCGTCCAGAAGAAGCCGATGCTGCTGCCGACGTAGCGGTGCTTGAGGTCGTGGTAGACGAAGTCCCAGACCAGCGCCCGGTGCCGCCACAGCTCGCCGAGCCCCCCGACCCCGCCGGCGTCGGGCGCGGTGGGCTCGATGCGGCGGATCGCCGGCTGGCTGGAAGGGGCGACGATGGGCTGACGGCGGGCCACGTCCCGAGGGTAGCCCACGGCGCGCCCCCCGCGCCAAGCCGCCCGCGTGAGCGACGGGGAAACGCCCGGGCGGCGCCGGTCTCCCGCCGCCCCGGGCCGGCGCCCGCTCAGGCGTCGGGCAGGACGCGAATCGGCCGCAGCATCTCCTCGATGAAGGGCATGTGCGGCTCGAGGTCCTCGGCGGTCCAGCGCATCGCCTGCGACACCTGCCGGACGGAGGGCACGAGGTTCATCGGGCTCAGGCGCCGGGTCAGGGGCAGGTAGAGGTGGGCGTACTTGAGGTTGGCCTGCACGTTGGGGCGCACGAGCTGCTGGATCGCGTAGAAGCCGAGGCTGCTCGGCTTGGGGCTGAAGCAGTCCATCGCCAGGACGAAGGGGTTGCGGCGGGTGATGCGCCCCTTCATCACCTCGGCATAGGCGGCGCGGGCCGGGAGGTTGTCGACCAGGCCCCCCTCGGTGAGGCGCGTGATGCCGCGATCCCCGTAGAGCTGGTCGAGGATGCGCCGCGTGCGCTGGTCGTCGCGAAGCACGTCGTAGTGGATCACCCCGGGCACCGCCGCCGAGAAGCCGGCGGCGTCGAGCACGTCGACCTGCCGGGTCAGCTCGTCGGCGCCGAAGACGACCTCCTTGAGGGCCTCGGGCTCGCTCAGGAACTCCCGCAACACGGTGACCCAGCGACCGATGCGCCGCAGGCGCCCGACCCGGGAGACCTTCCCCGGCGAGACCACGTCGTCGAGGAAGTGCTCGTAGTAGGAGAGGTCGTGCTTGAGGGCCTCGACGGTGATGCCGGTCACCGCGATGAGGAGCGGGATCTGCGTGTCGGCCAGGGTCATGGGCCGGCCGTCCACCTCGAACAGCGTCCCGAGCGCGCTCCGCAGGTACAGGCGCAGGGTGGCCGGCAGCCCGTAGCGGTTCTCCATCTCCATCACGCGGAAGATCGTGTTCCACTTGAGGCGCCGGGCCGCGGCGACCAGGGGAGCGCCGTCGAAGATGCGGGTCTTCGCCCGAAACATCGACAGGAGCGCGCCGATCGAGGTGCCGGCCAGCAACTCGGGCTGCACGCCCCGCCGGTGCAGCAGGGTGTAGGCGCCGGCGTAGCCGTACCCGCCGCCGCCCCCGCCGCCGGCGGCGATGACGAGCTGCCGGTGCGTCACCTCGGCCTCGAGGCTGTCGCGGTCCAGGGGCAGGGCGCCGAGGAGGCGGGCGCGCTCGGCGCGGGTGGCCCGCACCAGCTCGGGAAGCGCCCGCACCGCCGGCCAGAGCCCGTCCTCGCGGGGGCCGAGGCGCGGCTGCAGGGCGTCGACCACGCGCTCGCGGTGGGCGGTGAGCACGTCCGCCACCGTCACGTCCCGGCCCTCGCGGTTGCGGACCTGGGTGAGCCGCGCAAACGACACCACGTAGCGCAGGGCGTCGAGCAGGTCGGGCCCGAGATCGCCCGGCCGGGCGAGGTGCCGGCGCACGATCTCGGCCTCGATGGCATCGAGATCCTGGCGAATCCTTCGGTGTTCCGAGACGTGCACGCGACCGCCCCCACGGCCCGCCGACGGCGAGCGGCCCGACTATAGCCGAGCGAAGGCCCGGCCGCGGTGGGAACGGGAGGGGGCGGACCGAAGCCGTGTCTCATGCGACAGGCTCACGGGCGTTGAACCTCGACTCACGCGGCTCACGCCTGAGCCGATCAGCGGTTCGCCGACCCGCCGCCGGCACCCCGGAGCCCGGCCCGCAGCTCGGCGAGGTTGCGACGCGCCCGGTCGAAGTCCGGCCGCAGGGCCACCGCCCGGGCGAAGGCGGCCGCGGCCTCCGCCGGCCGCCCGGCCCGGTGCAGCACCACCCCGAGGTTGTTCCAGGCCAGCGCGTCGCCCGGGTCCAGGCGCAGGGCGGTCCGGGCCCAGCGCTCGGCCTCGCCGGGATCGCCGCGATCCGCGAGGGTCAGGGCGCAGTCCGACCAGGCCTGCCCGTAGAAGGGGGCGAGGTCCACGGCGCGGCGGCAGGCGACCAGGGCGCCCTCGGCATCGCCCGCGTCCTCCGCCGCGCGCGCCACCCCGTACCAGGCCCGGGCGCTGTCGGGCGCCGCCCGCACCGCGGCCCGCATCAAGGTCGCGGTGGTGCGAAAGGCCAGGTGCCGCCGCGCGGTGAGCCCGCCCCAGGCCAGGGCCATGCCCCCGAGGAGGAGGGGGACCGCCGCCGGCGGCCGGGCCGGCAGCGCGACCGCCAGCGCCGTCGCGAGACCCGCCAGGGGCAGCAGCAGGAAGCGGTCCGCCATCGCCGCGTCGCCGAGGACGAGGAGGTTGCTCGTGAGCAGGGCGGCGCCGGCCGCGAGGACCAGCGGGGCCGCCGCCGCCCGCCGCCGCCGCCAGGCCCACGCCAGCGCCCCGGCCAGCGCCGCCGCCGCCAGCAGCCCGCCGGCCACCGCCAGGGCCGGGGCGGGGCGCTCGGGGTCGATCACCCGCCAGCCGTAGTCCGCCGACAGGCCCACGGGCGCGAGCAGGTGGGCCGCCTGCCGCCCGGCCGCCGCCAGGGCGTGGGGAAGGCGCGCCGCGCCGGGGAGGACGACCAGCGGGTTGTCGAGGGGGCCGGGTCGGGGC
>WGAH01000616.1 GCA_015489145.1 Deltaproteobacteria bacterium | reverse complement strand
GTCCAGGGAGACGGCGAGGTGCGGGCGGTCGCCGAGGATGGCGCGAATCCACCGGGACACCGCCCCCTGCGGGCCGTGCTCGACGAAGACGCGCGCCCCGTCCTCCCAGGCCCGCAGCACCAGGGGGCGCAGGTCGAGGGTGCCGACCGCCTGCTCGGTGATCGCCCGCGCGCAGCGCTCTCGGTCGGGCGCGTAGGCGCGCCCCCAGGCCCCGCTGTAGATCCGGCCGCGAACCGGGTGGACCGGCCGGCGGTGCAGGGCCTCCCAGGCCTCGCGCACCGCCTCGACCTCGGGCACGTGAACCGCGAGGTCGTAGTCGAGGCGGTGGCAGCGGTGCCGCCCGAGACGCTCGATCGCGCGCCGGCAGCCGTCCCCGTCGCCGGCGATCACGCAGTCCTCGTCGGCGTGGACGATGGCGAGGCGCACCCGGTCCTCGCCCTCCAGGGCCGCCCGCACCTCGGCGACGGGGGCCAGCACCGTCCACATCTCCCAGCGCACCGCCTCCGGCTCGACCCCCCAGGCCCGGGCCACCGCCTCGAAGCGCCCGCCGAGGAGGCGGTCGAACAGGCCCGATGCGCGGCTCTCGGCGACGAGGGCCCCGAGGTCCCGCCAGGCCCCGGCGGCGAGCAGGGCGTTGGTCTCGCCCGAGGAGTAGCCGATCCAGGCGTCGGGCCGCAGCCCGAGGCTCCGCGTGAACGCCGCGTGGACCTGGGCGAGGGCCGAGCTTCCCCACAGCTTGTCGAGCACGCCGAGGGGACGGCGCTCGTCCCAGGCCCGGGCGAGGATGCCGTCGAGGTCGGGCACCGCGGCGGCGAGCTCGTCGGCGAGCTCCGGCGCGGCCCGCAGCAGCTCGCGCCCCATGCCCGGCCAGGCGGCCCCCGCGCCGCCGAACACGAAGGCGAGCTCGCCGCCGACGGGAGCCTCGCGGAAGTGGACCCCGCGCCCCGCCGGACGCCCTTCCCGGAGCAGGGCCAGGGCCCGCTCGCGGCGCCGGGCAAAGGCGGCCGCGTCGTCCGCCGTCACCACGAGGCAGGCCGGCCCCTCGCCGCCCTCCCGGCCCTCGGCCAGGGCCGCGGCCACGGCCTCCCGGTCCTCGCCCCGGAAGACGTGCAGGCGCGGGGCCCGGGCCCACCGGAGGGGGGGCGCGCCGGCCACGCCGCGCAACCGCGCCGCGACCTCCTCCGTACCCAGGGTCGAAACCGCGCTCACGCGAATGTCTCGCCCGCGCTCGAAGCGGGGTTCTCCCGCCGGGCCCACCCGACCGACCAGCGCCGCGGCGCCGGCGGCGACCGCCACCAGGCCGGCGGCGGCGTGGGCGCGCCCGAAGCGCGGCTCCAGGTCGGCCGGGCTCCACGCCTCCCCGGGAGCGCCTTCCGCGTCGCCGGCCCCCGTCTCCTCGATCACGGCCCACACGCGCTCGCCCAGGCGCCGGGCGTCGTCGAGGCGGCGCAGGACGAGCGCGACGGCGGCGTCGCCGGGGACGTGGGCCCCGTCGGAGCGCGCGGCCTCCAGGGCCTCCCGGTGGACCGGCTCGTCCGAGAGGTCGACGGCGCCCACCAGGGCGGCGTCGAGCTCGCCGGCCCGCAGCGCCCGCACGGCGAGGTCGAGGGCGACCGGACCCGAGGCCTCCTCGGCCAGGACCGAGAAGCCCGGCCCCCGGATGTCGAACTGGCTGTGCAGGCGGTTGGCGGGGATGTTCGGCATCGTGCCGAGCACCCCGGCGGCGGTGAGCGGCGGCGCGAAGGCCTCGGGGGACGGCGCCCCGGCGAGGGTCGCCCGCCAGGCCGCGGCGCGCCACCGGGCCCCGTAGCGGGCGACCTCCGGGTCGGTGGCCATGCCCACCCAGACCCCGGTGCGCTCCGGCGGCAGGGGGGCGACGAGGGCGCCGACCGCCTCCCGGGCCGCCGCGAGCACCGCGAGCTGCTGGGCGAGGGCCTGCTCGAGGTCCCTGGGGGGGAAGCGCAGGCCGTCGAGGGCCACGTCCACCGTCTCCATGCGCGCCGCCGGGCGGCCGTCCGGCCCCGTCCGCACCGCCGAGCCCCCCTCGACCACGGCCCGCGCGAAGCTCCGGGCGTCCGGCAGGTCGGCGAGCCGCACCCCGAGGGCGACGATCGCGACCGCCACCGAGCCCGAGCCGCCGTGAGCCCCGTCCCCACCGGCGTGAGCACCTTGCGACACGCCGTGAGCCCCGTCCCCACCGGCGTGAGCATCTTGCGACACGCCGGTGGGGAC
>WGAH01000615.1 GCA_015489145.1 Deltaproteobacteria bacterium | reverse complement strand
GGCACCGTCACCTGGTCGCCCGCCGACCCGCGCTTCGTCGGCACGGGCCGGACGGTGCGCGACAACAAGGGCCACGTGGTCAAGCAGTACGAGCCCTTCTTCTCGACCACCAGCGACTACGAGGACGAGGCGGAGCTGGTCGAGTGGGGCAAGGCGGTGGTCTACGCCTACGACCCCATCGGCCGAAACACGGCGGTGACCCTGCCCGACGGCAGCGAGCGCACGTGGAGCTACACGCCCTGGCAGGTCGAGGCGGCCGACGAGGAGGACAACCTCAGCGGCGGCGACCACGAGGGCACGCCCACGGTGACGCACCTCGACGCGCTGGGCCGGGTCTACAAGCAGGTGGTCACCCCCGACGGCAGCACCGAGCACGAGACGCGCCTGGAGCTGGACGTGCAGGGCAACGTGCTCACCGTCACCGATCCGCGCGGCAACGCCATCCAGGTCCAGCGCTTCGACCTGCTCGGCCGGACCTGTTTCATCGGGGCGGCGGACGAGGGCTACGACGGCCAGGGTGAACGGCCGGCCGGGCTCAATTGTCGGATGGAGGCGCTCGCCCGGTCGGCCGGGGCCCGGAAGGCCGAGCTTCACCCGCTGGTAGGCGCCGAGCCCTGGAAGATCGCCGACCTTGCTCGCGGCGCCGTGGTGCAAGGAACCCGTCCTTCACGCTGCTCCCTGTGCTGGTGCACACGCGGCGCTGGACCGCGCTCAAGCACGGGGAGGGCGCGTGCCTGGAGCCGCTCGTGGACCACGCCCGCCAGCCCGCCACGCTCGACAAGTACGCCCGGGAGCCGAAGCTGTCCGGGGGGGCTCGGCGGTGCGCGACGCGGTGGCGGAGTTCCGGGCGCGCACCCCCGGCGAGGTGCGGGACCCGGTGACCGGCGCGGTGCCGGTGTCCGTGGGTGCGACGACGAAGCCGATCTGGACGAATCACTTCACGAAGAGCACGAAGGTCTTGCAGGCCGGGCGGGTGATGCGCGGCCACCCAAGGCCCCCTACCGCCGGCGCCTGCGGCGGTCGCGGCGCTCCTGGCGGCGCTCGGCGCGGGTGGGCGGCCGGGAGACGCCGCCGTGGTCCTGCCCGAAGTGGATGCCCGCGTGGCCGTCGCGGCTGCGGCCGCTCGGCGGCGGGGCCCGGCGGAGCACGAGGACGATCGCCGCGAGCAGGCCCCCGCCGAGGAGCACCGCCGTCGCCACCTGGCGATCCGCCACGGCCAGGGCGGCGGCGGCCAGCGCGACCACCGCGGCGGCGAGACCGGCGGCCAGGCGCCAGTCGGTGCCGGGCCCCTCCGTCGCGACGGCCTCGGCCTCGGCCCGCCGGTCGGCCTCCAGGCAGCAGTGCTTGTACTTCTTCCCGCTGCCGCAGGGGCACGGATCGTTGCGTCCCGCCCGCATGGGACCTCCAGGCTCAGCGCTCCTCGCCGGTGACGCGGTCGTATTCCTCCTCGAGCACGTCGACGATCTCGCCGATCTCGAGCTGCGCCCGGTAGCGCCGCCCGTCGATGAAGATCGAGGGCGTGGCGTCGACGCCGTTGGCCAGGCCCTCGCGCTTGCTCGCCACCAGCCGCGCCCGGGTGGCCTCGTCGGCGCGGTCGGCCTCCCAGCGCTCCACGTCGAGGCCGACCCGGCGCGCCCACTCGGGCAGGCGCTCGGGCGAGAAGGCGTCGAAGTCGTCGAAGGCCACGCGCAGGAAGTCCCAGTAGCGCCCCTGGTCGAGAGCGGCGAGCGCCCCCAGCGCCGCCTCGCTGCTGCCCGGGTGGCTCTTGAGCGGGAAGAGCTTGACGTAGAGCTTGACCTTGTCGCGCAGCGGGCCGTCGGTCACCGCCTCGGCCAGCTTCGGCTCGAGCCGGGCGCAGTAGGGGCAGCGCAGGCAGACGTAGGTGACGACGGTGACCGGGGCGTCCTCGGCGCCGAGGTGCGGGTAGCCGGCGAGGTCGATGGTGGCCGGCGGGCCGGAGGGCAGGGCGCTGGTCGCCCGGAGCTGGAGCGAGCGGCGGACGATCTCGTCGGGTTGCCCGTCGGCGACGCGCCGGCAGATCTCGCCAGCCACCCGCCCGGCCAGCTTGCAGGGGCGGGGCTCGGCGAGGCAGTTCGCCACGGTGTCGTCGCAGCAGTCGTAGAGGTGCTCGGAAGCGGCGAGCGCCTCGGCTCGCGCCCGGGCCTGCTCGTCCAGCGCGGCGCAGGCGGGCACGGCGTCGAGGGGCGCGGCGCGCAGCGGGGCGGCGAGGGCGAGGGCGAGGAAGGGGAGGGGCATCACGAGACCTCCGGGGATCGGCCGCGGGCCCGCCGGTCCAGCCAGCGGTCCACGCCGAGGGGATTGCGGTCGAGGAACAGCACCGCCAGGCCGAGGGCGAGCCAGCCGAGGTCGCGCAGCACGGTGCCCACCCCGATGGGGTGGTCGCCGCCGTCCGAGGCGAAGCAGCCGCAGCTCGTGTCCACCCCCCGGTGCAGGGCGCTGGCCAGGGCGGCGATGAAGACGAGGAGCATCCCGTCGACGAGCAGGGCGCCGGCGGCGGTGCGAAAGCCGACCGCCAGCATGAGGCCGGCGACGAGCTCGACCCAGGGCAGCACCAGGGCGACGAGGTTGACCAGCTCGGGCGGGAGGATGCCGTAGGTCGCCACGTCGAGGGCGAAGGAGGCCGGGTCGAGGATCTTGTGGACGCTGGCGAACACGAAGATCCCGCCGAGGTAGAGCCGCAGGGCGAGCAGGGCCGCGTCGCGGAGGCTGCGTCGGGTCACGGGGATCCCTCCAGCGCCGCCCGGAGGGCGGGGGCCCCGCCGGTCACGGCGTAGACGTGGCGCACGCCGCGCCCGGCCAGCTCCCGGGCGAGGGCCATGCCGGTGTCGGGTCGGTCGCCGTCGCCGTAGACGACGACGCGCGCGCGCCCTCCGGAGGCGGCGGCGTCGAGGATCTCGCGGACGGCCTCTTCGCTGACCGGGTCGAGAAAGTCGTAGGGAACGGACAGCGCCCCCTCCGGGTGCCAGGCGGCGTGGGCCTCCCGGGGGCGCGCGTCGACGAGGAGGTCGGTGGCGGGCCGAACCTCGGCGGGCTCCAGCGCCTCGGCGGCGCCGCCCTCGGGGCAGGGCACGAGGACCGGCGGCGGCTCGTGGGGGAGCAGGGCGAGGGGCTCGTCGCGCAGGAGGTTGCCGCCGATCCCGAGGATCGTGGCCGCCGCCACCACGATGGCGGCGTCTCCCGCGGCGCTGGCGAGCCGGCCTCGCAACGGCGGACCTCCGTGGGCCAGGGACCGCGTGCAGGCTATCCCACCCGCGCCCGCGCGGCCCGGCTCGCCCCCGTCGGCTTCGCCGGCCGCTCCCGTTGACACCAGAGCCCCCGCCGGCTACGGCGACACTCACAACTGAGTCACGCCCAGGAGGACGGCGATGATCGCGAAGGCCCCTCCCTCCCGCGAGGAACTCTCCCGCCGCACGGTCGCCGAGCTGCGGCGCCTCGCGGCCGAGCTGCGCGTCGTCGGCCGCTCCCGCATGCGCAAGGCCGCGCTGGTCGAGGCCGTCCGGCTGGCCTGGGCCGACCGGCGCCGCCGCGAGGCCGCCCGGCGCCTGGTCCCCGCCGAGTTCCTCGCCGCGCCGGCCTCGTCGGCGCCGAGCTCCCCGGTGCGCCCGCCCCCCGAGGACCTGCCGGCGGCCCGCCTCGCCGAGCCGCCGCCGGCCGGCGAGCCCGCCGAGGTCTTCATCG
>WGAH01000614.1 GCA_015489145.1 Deltaproteobacteria bacterium | reverse complement strand
GCCCTGGGGCACGGCGCGCACCCGCGGGCTGCACAGGCGCACCGCCAGGCCGGGCCAGTCGGTGGCCGGGCGGTCGCCGACGGGCAGGTACTCCCAGGGGATGCCGAGCAGTTCCGGGTCGTGGAGGCGCAGCGTGAGCATCACCTCGCGGCCGGACTCGAGGGCCGCGTGGACCCGCTCGCCCACGGCCTCCCACGGCGAGCCCCGGGCGAAGCGGGCCGCCGCCCGGGCGAGCAGCGCCGCGGTGGCGCCGGGGTCGCGGGCGCGCTCGATGTCGGCGAGGTCGCGCTGGACGTGGTAGCTCCAGCGGAACTCGCCTTCGAGGAGCGCGTCGGGGTCGTCGGGATCGCGCACCACCCACCGCGGCGGCGCGCCGACGTCGCCCGCACCGGCCGGGTCCTCGGCGCGCAGGACGTCGAGCAGGAGGTGCAGGGGCGCATCCAGCGAATCGGGGACGACGAACAAGCGGGGCCTCGCGCGACCTGCCTATCATGGCGCGGGCGGGCGCCGGGCCGGGGCCGGCGGGCCGCCGAGGAGGAGCCGTGGACTGGATCCAGACCTGGAGCGGCGGACGCTTCCACCCCTTCGCCCCCGACCCGGCGGAGGTGCGCGTGGCCGACATCGCCCACGCGCTCAGCCTGCTGTGCCGCTTCAACGGCCACTGCCGCGCCTTCTACTCGGTGGCCGAGCACGCGGTGCGCGTGTCCCGGGCGGTGCCGCCGGAGCACGCCCTGGCCGCCCTCCTCCACGATGCCGCCGAGGCCTACGTCTCGGACGTGCCCCGCCCCGTCCGCCGGCGCGTGCCCGACTTCGACGCGGTGGAGGCCCGCATCCTCGCCGTGATCCTCGAGCGCTTCGGCCTGCCCCCGCGCCTGCCCGACGCGGTGCGCGCCGCCGACGACGCCCTCCTCGCCACCGAGCTGCGCGACCTCATGGCCCCGCCCCCCGAGCCCTGGGCCCTGCGCGCCGAGCCCCTGCCCGGCCGCATCGAGCCCTGGTCGCCGGCCGAGGCCGAGCGCGCCTTCCTCGCCCGCTTCGCCGAGCTGGCGGGAACCCCCGGCTGACCCGCCGCCCGGCCCGGGAGGGGAGGGAGGCAGGTGACGCGGCGGGATGCCGCGTCCACCGCCGGCCGGCATGGAGCCGAGTGGACCGATGAAGCGACATTCGACCCAGCTCCATGCACACAGATGGCCCGAGTGCGAGTCCCGGGAAACACAGAGGGGCTCAACGGCACATCGGGCCGACGGAGACGAGGTGAATGCGATTCAGTCCGCCGCCCGTCGCGCGGGACTTCGCGAAAACCGGCGTTCTTTCGTGAGGCGGCCCCTCGGGGCCATTGCTGAATCGGCGTTCAGCCTCTCTCTGTTCTTGCCGACTCGCACTCGACCCGACTGTGTGGACACAGACGGCCTGAATGCGAGTCGGTCTCCGCCGCGGGCGCGAGGAGCGCCGGCCTCGGGCCGGAACCCCGGGAGGCGCAGCCGGCCGGCCACTGCTCTGCAAGTGCAATAGTCCCGGGGTAGACTGCCCCCCGTGAACGCCTTCTCCATCCTGCTCCTGCCGGGCCTCCTCGCCTGTCGCCCCGACGCGCCCGCCGACACCGGCGGGGAGGGCCCCCGCCTTTCCTCCCTCGACCCGGCGGTCGGGCCGCCGGCCGGCGGCACGGTGGTCACGCTCGCCGGCGCGGGGCTCGCCGGCGTCTCGGCGGTGCGCTTCGGCGAGGCCCCGGCCCTGGTGCTCTCCGCCGACGACGCCGCCCTGCGGGTGGTCGCGCCGCACCACGTGCCCGGCGCGGTGGACGTGCGCGCCTGGACGGCCGGCGGCGAGGCGCTCGTCCTGCCCGGCGCCTTCACCTACAACGGCGGCGGCGACGGCGGCGGGCTGTTCGTCGACGCCACCGGCGCCCTCATGCCCGCCGAGGCCCTCGCGGTGCAGGACGCCGCCGTGGGCGACTTCGACGGGGACGGTCGCGCCGACCTGTTCCTCCCCGGCTACTTCGGCGACCCGAGCCTGCTGCTGCTCGCCGGCGAGGACGGCTTCGTCGCCGCCGACTGCCAGCCCGAAACCGGGGGGGCGGCGGTGCACGCCGAGGCCGGCGACGTGGACGGCGACGGCGACCTCGACCTGGTGGTGGTCAACGAGGGAAGCCGCAACCAGCTCTTCGTCAACGACGGCGCCGGCTGCCTCGCGGACGAGACCGCCACCCGCCTGCCCGAGGATTCCGGCATGGGGGAGGGGGGCGACCTCGGCGACGTGGACGGCGACGGCGACCTCGACCTCGT
>WGAH01000613.1 GCA_015489145.1 Deltaproteobacteria bacterium | reverse complement strand
TCCTGGGGGTCGACGTCCTCGGGGGCCGGCGGGCGGGTGAGCCACTCCTCGACCTGCCGGCGCTCGTCGTCGGTGAGCTCGAGGCCGTGGACGAGCCGGCGGACGAAGTCCTTCTCCTGGGCGTCCACGTCGAGATCCGCCCAGGCGAAGGCGCAGACGAAGCGCATGAGGCGCATGCGGTCTTCGGGACCCAGCTCGTTGAACATCCTGCCTCCAGGCCGGTTCGGCGCGACGCGCCCCGGCGAGCTCGGGAACGCGAGTGTACCAGAGCCCTTCCGACAGGTGAATGCGCGCCACGCAGTCGTCACGCAAGCGCGCGGCGGCGCCGGCCGGAGGCCTGCGCTCCCGCGCGCGGCGGCGTGGCCGGGGCCGGGAATTCGTGCGAGGATCCGGGCGCACCCTCCCGGAGGTTCCCGCCATGCGGCGCGTCCTCATCGTCTCGGCCGCGGTCCTCGTCGCCCTGCTCGCGGCGGCCGTCGTCCTGCCGCGCGTCCTCGGCCCGCGCATCCTCGACCGCGCCCTCGCAGCGGCCAACGCCGAGCTGAACGGCACCGTCGCCGTGGGGGACGCCCGCTTCGGCCTGCTGGCGAGCTTTCCCGACGCCTCGGTGGAGCTCGACGACCTGCGGGTGACGGCCGGCCCGCCCTTCGCGGGCGTCGAGGTCCTGCGGGCCGGCGCCGTGCGCCTGGAGGTGGGCCTGGGCGCGCTGCTCGGCGGCGCCGTCGAGATCCGCGAGGTGGTCGTCCGGGACGCGGCGATCCACGTCATCGTGGACGAGCAGGGTCGCGTGGACACCGACCTGCTCCCCGGCGGCGGGGAGTCCCCCGAGGCGACGGCCGAGGAGGGCGGCCCAGGCCTGGACCTGTCCCTGCGAAGCCTGCTCCTCGACGGCGTGGACCTGCGCTACGACGACCGCGAGGCCGGGCGGAGCGTCGCGATCGCCGGCCTCCGCCACGCGAGCGACGGGGCGTGGTCCGGCGGCGCCCTGAAGATGCACACCGACACCACCGTCGAGGCCCTCAGCTTCCGGGACGGGGGGGTGACGCTGCTGCGCGAGGTCCCCGCGAAGCTCGGACTCGACTTCAGCCTGGCCCCCGACGGCACCCTCACCGTCGAGCGCGGCGAGCTGCTGCTCGCCGGGCTGCCCCTCGCCCTGACCGGCTCGGCGCGCCCCGTCGCCGGCGGGCGCGAACTCGACCTGCGCTTCGAGGCCCCCGGCGCCACCGTCGCCCAGGCGATCTCGCTGGTGCCCGGGGCGATGAAGGCGGGGCTGGACGGCATTCGGGCCGACGGCCGCTTCCGGTTCGCCGGGACCGTCCACGGCCTGCTCCCCGACGAGGGCGACGACCTGCCGGCCATCGAGCTGGCGGCGAAGCTCGAGGACGGGCGGGTGCAGGTGGCCGACCTGCCCGCCGCGGTGGAGGACATCGCCGTGGATCTCGCCGTGCGCCACCCCGGCGGCCCCCTCGACCGCATGGCCGTCGACGCGGACCGCTTCGCCTTCCGGGTGGCGGGGAGCGCGGTGGACGGCAGCCTCCGCCTGCGCCACCCGGGCGAGGACCCGCAGGTGGCCGTCCGGGTGAAGGCCGACGTGGACCTCGCCGAGCTGGCCCGGGCCTGGCCGGTGGAAGGGCTCGGCGAAACCGGCTCCGTGCGCCTCGACCTCGACGTGGAGGGCCGGGCCGGCGCCTTCGCCGAGGGCGCGACCGACGCCGTGCGCGCCGCCGGCTCCGTGCGCCTCGCCGGCGTGACCTGGACCGACCCGGAGCAGCCCCTCCCCTTCACCATCGACCGCCTCGACGCCGCCTTCGACCCGCGCACCCTCGACCTGTCGGCCCTGGACCTGCGCTTCGGGGAGTCGGAGCTGTCGGTGACCGGCACCTTCGAGAACTTCGTGGCCTACGCGCTCTCGGACGAGGCCACCCTCGCGGGCACCGCCTCGGTGCGCGGCTCCACCCTCGACCTCCGCCCCTGGATGGCCGACGACGAGGAAGACGGCGCGGCTTCCGCCGAGGAGGAGGGCGTGCCCACGGTGCCCACCGACCTCGATCTCGTGGCCGACATCGCCATCGACCGCGTGATCACCGACGACCTGGAGCTCACCGACGTGCGCGGGCGCGCCCGCATCCGAAACGGCGCGGTCGAGCTGGAGCCCCTCCGCATGGAGGCCCTCGGCGGGCGGGTCGAGCTGCGCGGCACCTGGGCGGCCCCCACCCCCGAGGCCGGCGACCTCGACATGAACGTCGTCGTCGAGGGCATGCCCGTGGCGAAGGCGGTCGAGACCTTCGGCACCGCCGGGGAGGTGGCGCCGGTGGCCCGGGGGGCGCCGGGGCGCTTCGACACGCGCTTCGTCGCCCGCGCCCGGGTGAAGCCCGACCTGAGCCCGGACCTGGCCACCTTCTTCAGCGTGGGCCTGGTCGAGGCGCAGGGCGTCTCGGTCACGCCGCGCTTCCTGGGGGCCATCGGCGAGAAGACGGGGCGGTCCTTCAAGGCCATCGAGCTGGACGGGGCGCGCCTGCCCTTCGTGATCCGCAACGGCCGCGTCGAGATCGACGACACGCCGATCCGCCTCGGGGGCTTGAAGGGCACCCTGCGCGGCGCCACCGGGGTGCTCGACCGGAGCCTCGACCTGGACATCACGCTCGACGGGGCCGGGAAGGCGCTCGGCAGGCTGCTCCCGGAAGGGGCCGGGGCCGGAGACGGCGTGCGCCTGCACATCGGCGGCACCTTCGACCACCCGAAGATCGGCGTGGAGGGCGTCTCCGCGAAGGATGCCGCCGCCGGCCTGGCCGCCGCCGCGGCGGCGAAGGGCGCCGACGCCGTCGACCTCGTGGGCCGGGCCCGGGCGCAGGGCGACAAGCTCGTCGCCGAAGCCGAGGCCGCCGCCGCGAAGCTGCTGGAGGAGGCGCGCGAGAAGGGCGAGGCGCTCCGGGAGACCGCCCGCAAGAAGGGCAAGAAGCTCAAGAAGCAGGCACGGGGAAACCCGGTGAAGGAGGCGGCGGCGAAGAAGGCCGCCGAGGCCCTCGAGAAGGAGGCCGACAAGGCGGCGCGCAAGCTCGAGAAGCAGGCGAAGAAGAAGGGCGACGCCCTCGTCGCCGCCGCCGAGGACAAGCGCGACCGCCTGGTCTCCGAGGCCGAGGCGAAGGCCGGGGAGTAGGGCGGGGCGCTACCGCCCGCCGGTGTCGGCGGGGTCGTCGAGCACCGCCAGGTCCAGGGTGGCCCGGCCCTCGAGCCCGTCGCCGTCGACGGCGGTGAGCGCGATCGTCGTCGGGCCGGCGACCTCCGGGGTCCAGGTCCAGGCGGCGCGGCCCTCGGCGTCGGCGGGCGCGCCCTCCTCGGTCCAGGCGCGGTCCGCCTCGGGGGCCGTCCAGTTCCAGAGGAGGCCGAGCTCCGGCGCCGGCGTCACCGCGTCCCCGTCGCCGACGGTGGCGGTGAGGGTGACCGCCTCCCCCACCCGCGGATCCGCCTCCGGCCGGTCGAGGCGCACCCAGGGGCCCTGGGGGGGCGGCTCTCCAGAACAGGCCGTGGCGGCGGCGAACAGGGCGACGCCGGCGAGGCCCGGCCACCGGCGCGCGGACGGAATCGGCCGGAGGGGGGGACCGATCCGGGCGAATGGGCTAAAGTGGGCGTTCCGAATGGGAGAGGCCATGCGTTCCAAGGTACCGCTTCTCGGCATCGTCTACATCCTCCTGGGGCTGCTGGGCCTGTTCCTGGCCGCCGTCCTCCTCGTGCTCCAGCTCCTCGGGCTGACCTCGCAGATCGCCGACCAGGTCGGCGACGCCGGGGCCGTCGAGGCGATGTTCCAGGGTGTCGGCACGTTCGTCGCCGTGGGCTGGTCGGCCTTCATCTCCCTGCTCACCCTGTTGTCGGGCGCGCAGATCCGCAAGTTCCGGGGGCGGGGCCTGGCGATCTTCGTCGCCCTCATGCACGCGATCCCCTGCTGCGGCGCCGACTTCTGCTGCACCTGGATCTTCTCCGTGCCCATCGGCATCTGGGCGCTGGTCGTGCTCCTCAACAAGGACACGAAGGCCGCCTTCGACAAGGTGGCCGACGGCTACCTCCCCGAAGAGGTCCTCGGCGGCTGATCCGGCTCAGCCGTGCTGCCGGAACGCGGGCCGGACGAGGCGGCGCGCCACGCCCGCGCGGCGGTGGCCGGGCTGGCGCCGACGCCGCTGCTTCGCTGCGCGGCGCTGGACCGGGCCCTCGGCGGTCCCGCCTGGCTGAAGCTCGAGGGCCTGCAACCGACCGGCTCCTTCAAGGTGCGGGGGGCGCTGGCGGCGCTGACGCGCATCGCCGGGGGCGAGGTGGTCACCGCCTCGGCCGGCAACCACGGGCGCGCCGTCGCCTGGGCGGCCCGCGAGCGGGGGGTGCGGGTGCGGGTCTTCGTGCCGGCGGGAACCGCGCCCGACCGGGTCGAGGCCCTGCGCGCCCTCGGGGCCGCGGTGGAGGTGGGGCCCGAGGGCTTCGACGCCACCGAGGCCCTCGCCCGGCGCCTCGCCCGGGAACGGGGCGCGCGCTTCCTCAGCGCCTACGACGCCCCCGACGTGCTGGCCGGCAACGGCGGCACGCTGGCGGCCGAGATCCGCGAGCAGCTCCCCGAGGTGGCCCGGGTCGTCGTGCCGGTGGGCGGGGGCGGCCTCGCCGGCGGGCTGGCCCGGGCGCTGCCCGCCCACGTCGAGCTGGTGGCGGTGCAGCACGCCCGCTGCCGCTCGCTGGAGCGCTCGCTCCGGGCCGGGCGCGCGGCGACCACCATGCCGCCCTTTCCCACCCGCGCGGTGGGGCTCGAAGGCGGCCTCGGCCGCCTCGGCTTCGCCGCCCTGGCGGCCCGGCGCCCCCGCCTCGTCCACGTCGAGGAGGCGGCCATCGCCCGGGCCTTTCGCTGGGCGCTCGACGAGGCGCGCGTCCTCGTCGAGCCCACCGCCGCCGCCGCCCTGGCCGCCGCCCTGCAGGGGGAGGCCGGCGGGCCGGGGCCGACGGTGGTGGTGCTCACCGGCCGCAACGCCAGCCCCGACGACCTGCGGGCCTGGGCCTGCGCCTGAGGCCCGCCTCACGCGCCGGGCCCGCCGTGCCGATCCCCCGAGCGCCCCCCCGCGGGGCCTTCCCGAGGCCCAGGCCGCCATGCGTCGTCTCCTCATCCTCCTCCCGTTCCTGGGGCTGTCGGTCCCGGCCGGCGCCGGGCGACGCGCTTCCCGGGAGGAGGCACGCCAGGAGGCCGCCGACCCCTACGCCGCCCGCCCGCGCCGCAACGCCCCGGCCGCCGACAAGCTCGCCTGGGCCGCCCGGGTGGTCGGGGAGATGGAGGTGGGCGCGCGGTCGCTGGCGACCTCGGCGCAGGCGGCGCGGGAGGCCGGCCGGGACGCCGAGGCCGCCTGCCTCGACGAGCAGCGGTCCTGGCTGCTGGCCCTGCGCGAGGCGGGCCGGGTGCTCCAGGGCGACCTCGCCGACGCCCTCGCCCGCGGGCAGGCCCGCCGCGCCGACCGCGCCACCGTGCGCCTCGCCACCACCCTCGCCACCTTTCGCGACGGCCTCGCCGACGCCGTTCGCTGCCGCACCAGCGAGGCGCGGGTGGCCGAGGGCGTCCGCGTCACCGTGGGCCTGAGCGCCGAGCGCGAGCGCGAAAAGCGGTGAGCTACCAGTAGGTCGCGCGCACCGCCACGTCGCCCGTCACCCGCGCCTGGCAGGACAGGCGCGCGTCGGCGGGCAACCCGTTGGCCTCGGCCACGCGGCGCTCGGCCGGGGCGGCGGGGCTGAGCGTCCCCCGGAGGAGCAACAGCCCGCACTTCCCGCAAATCCCCTCGCCGTCGCAGGACATGCCCACCGGGAGGCCGGCGGCGCGCACGGCCTCGAGGAGGCGGGTGCCGGGCGCGACGACGACGCGCCGCCCCGACGGCTCGCAGGTGACGACGGGCACGGCCTCCCCCTACCCCCCGCGCGGGCGGCGTCGAGGCCGGAAGTCAGGGCCGCGGCGCGCCGGGCTCGGCCAGGGCGCCCTCGGCCCGCCCCACCACCGCCGCCACCATGCAGTCGCCGGTGACGTTGGCGACGGTGCGACACATGTCGAGAAGGCGGTCGATGCCGAAGATGATCGCGATGCCCCCCTTCATCGCCTCGGGGGGCAGGCCGGCGGCCTGGAGGACGATGACCAGCATGACGATGCCCACGCCGGGCACCCCGGCGGTGCCGATGCTGGCGAGGGTGGCGGTCAGCACGATGCCGAGCTGCGCGCCGAGTCCGAGGTGGATGCCGTAGAGCTGGGCGATGAACAGGGTGGCGACGCCCTGGTAGAGGGCCGTGCCGTCCATGTTGACGGTGGCGCCGAGGGGGATGACGAAGCTGGTCACGTCCCGGCGCACGCCGAGGCGCTCCTCGACGCACTCCATCGTGACGGGCAGGGTGGCCGAGCTGCTGCTCGACGAGAAGGCGAGGAGCTGGGCCGGCAGGATGGCGCGAAAGAACCGGCGGGGGGAGACCCGGGCGAACAGGCGGAGCGCCGCCGGGTAGACGACGAGCACCATCGCCGCCAGGCCGGCGAGGACGGTGAGGGTGTAGGCGAGCAGGGCGCCGAGCACGTCGAGGCCGAGGTCGGCGACCACCCGGGCCACCAGGCAGAAGACCGCGACCGGGGCCGTCCGCATGACGAGGTGGACGAGGGCGAGGACGGCGGCCTCCAGCCCGCGCACCGCTTCGAGCACCGGCCGCGCCCGCTCCCGGGGGATCAGGGTGAGGGCGATGCCGAGGAGCACCGACAGCACGACGACCTGGAGCATGCGCCCCTCGGCGAGGGCGGCGAAGGGGTTGGTGGGCAGCAGCTCGGCGAGGGTGCGCCAGGCGTCGGGGGCCGATGCGGCGGCGAGCTTGTCGCCGGCGTGGGCGGCGCCGCTGGCGGCGAGGCGGTCGCGCAGGGCGTCGGGCACCCGCGTCCCCGGGCGCACGAGGTCGGCGAGGCCGAGGCCGATGCTGATCGCCAGGGAGGTGGTGAACAGGTAGATCGCCACCGTGCGCCCGCCGATGCGGCCGAGCTGCCGCACGTCGTCGAGACTGGCGGTGCCGGCCACCAGGCTGAACAGGACGATGGGAACCGCGACGAAGCGCAGGGCCCGGAGGAACAGCTCCCCGACGAGGTCGACGAGGCGCCCGACGAAGGCGGCCGGGACCGCCAGCGCGCCGTCGAGGGCGGGCGCGGCGAGGTGGGCGGCGAGGCCCGCCGCCAGGCCCAGGCCCATGCCGACGAGAATGCGGGTGTGCAGCGGCCAGGGGCGCGCCATGCCTGCCTCCGGCGGGCGAGGATAGCCGACGCCGGCGGAGCGCGTCGCGATTCAGGAGAACAGGCGGAGCTGCCGCGCCGGCCCGGCGGCGGCCGGCCGGGCCTCGGGAAGAGGCGACTCGGCCGCGGGAGGAGGCGGCTCGGCCGCGGGAGGAGGCGCCTCGGCCAGCACGGCCTCGGCGGGGCGCAGCAGCTCGCCGAGGGCTCCGAGGTCGGCGCCCGGGCCGGGCACGACGAAGAGGTGCTCGCGGTTCACCGTGTGGGAGACGCGCCCCACCTTGCGGCCCGATGGGTCGAAGATGCCGATGCGAGCGCCCACGTAGCGGGGATGCTCGCGACGGAGCACGAAGACCTCGCCCCGCCCGGACAGCAGCTCCACCATCTCGGCGGGGCTCACGTAGCCCTCGTCGCTGAAGGACACGACGAGGTGGCGCACGTCGAGGCGGTCCACCACCGCCGCGAGGGCCGGCCGGATGCCCGGGCGGCTGTTGAAGGGGCTGCGGCGCTCCCGGCAGTCCACGCGCTTGCAGGCCTTGCCGTACACCTCCGGCGCGTCCCATCGCACCAGGGTTTCCCAGACGTGGTAGTTGCCGAGGTACTTGTGCTGGTTGTAGGGCGGGTCGAGGTAGCCGACCTCGCCGGACAGCCGGCCGGCGGCGTCGGCGGCGTCGAGCTGGAAGGCGGCCCCCTTGCCCGCCGCGGCCCGGGGAAGCAGCGCCGGCACCCGCAGGCGCAGGTCGTTGTGGCTGCGCCGCGACCAGCGCTTGAGCCAGGCCATCTGCACGCCGGTGGTGGAGTCCACGCGGTCGGCGGCCTCCATCAGCGCCGTCAGCGCCACCGCCTCCAGCTCGGGGGGCAGGGCCCGGCGGGCGATTTCCTCGCGGATCGCGTCGACGCGGGCGCCGTTCTTCGGCTGGAAGAAGCGGCTGCGCTCGCAGTAGGTGCGGGTGAACCAGCCGGGGCGGCCGGGCAGGGCGTCGAGCTCGGCGAGGAGGGCGCGGGCGGGCTCCAGCCAGTCCTCGGCGTCGGCCTGCACGTAGCAGGTGGCCAGCGTGGCGGCGTAGGCGTTGTGGTCGTTGGCGAGCACCCGGTAGCCCAGCGCCTTGAGCGCGTGGCCGACCCGCGAGGTGCCGGAGAACAGGTCCACCACCGTGCCCGCCGGCGCCAGCGCCTGGACGACGCGGGTGATCAGGGGAACGAGAACGCGCTTGGAGCCGAGGTACTTGATCATGGAGCCCAGGGGTCCCCGAAGTCCGGAGCACGGGCGCCAGCCGGAAGCCGGTCGCGGTTCAACTCGATGTATCGCGGCAGGTCCGGGTCGGTGAGAAGCACGTGGAGGTTGCGAGGCAGCGCCGCCGCGCGAAAGGCCTCACCCCGGTCGGACGACAGCAGGACCCCGCCGATGCGCAACACCGACATGAACCAGGTGAGGACCATCGCCACCTGGGACGCCTTCATGTTGGAGATCCAGTACTCCATCACCAGACGCTGCACGCCCTCCCGTTGCTCGGGCGTCGCGGCTTCCGGAACGACACTTGCGAGGTGCTCGCGGAGGATCGGCTCGGCCATGGCGAACATGCGCCGCCAGTGGAGGTGCCAGTCGATCCAGCAGACGACCGCCCCCACCGCGACGTAGACCGTGCCCCAGGGCCGCCCGAACCAGGCGACCAGCCCACACAACAGCAACGCGATCAACATGGTCCTTCCCCCAGGCGTTGGATGGTGCGGAATCAGTAACCATCTCCAAGGCGGGGAATCCAGCCCACGAAGTCCTCCCGGTTGCCCGGGAGGCGGCCGGCGGGACACCGCTGCCGAGCGAACCGGGGAATGGTACGGCTCGAAGACGCGCGGGGGATGCCGGCCCGAGGCCGGCGCTTCCATGACGCGGCAGGATGCCGCGTCTACCTCTCCACCTTCCATGACGCGGCAGGATGGGAAGCCGCCGAACTCCCCCTTGGCGAACACGCCCGGCGGCCGGCGCTCCTCGGCCGTTCCGTCGCGCCGAGGCCGGCCGGAGACCGGCGCGCCCGGTGCGCGCCGGCCGGCGCGGCTCCTACTCCTGGCCAGCCTCGCTGGCGGCCAGCTCGCGGCGGAGGAAGATGCCGCGCCAGAGCAGGTAGACCGCCGGGATGATGATCAGGGTGAGCAGCGTCGAGCTGACCAGGCCGCCGACCATGGGCGCCGCGATGCGCTTCATGACCCGGGTGCCGGTCTCGGTGCCGAACATGACCGGGAGCAGGCCGATCATGGTGGTGGCCACCGTCATGAGCTTCGGGCGCACGCGCTCGACGGCCCCCTCGGTGATCGCCTCGGCGAGGTCTTCGAGGCCGCGCAGCCGGCCCTCCTCGCGGTAGCGGTCGATCGCCTCCTCCAGGTAGACCAGCATCACCACGCCCGTCTCGGCGGCCAGCCCGCCCAGCGCGATGAAGCCGACGCCCACGGCGATGCTGACGTTGAAGTCCATCAGCCACATCAGCCAGACCCCGCCCACCATCGCGAAGGGCAGCGTGGCCATGACGATCAGCGTCTCGCCGAGGCGACGGAAGTGCGCGTACAGCAGGATGAAGATGAGGCCGAGGGTCAGGGGCACCACCACCGCCAGGCGCTGGTTGGCGCGCTGCATGTACTCGTACTGCCCCGACCACAGGATGCTCACCCCCGGCGGCAGCGGCACCTGCTCCTTGACCGCCTTCTGGGCCGACCGCACGAAGCCGCCGATGTCGCGTCCCTCGGGCCTGGACTTGTCGAGGTCGACGTAGATCCAGGCGGTGCGGCGGGCGTTCTCGCTCTTGATGGCCGGCGGCCCCTTGACGGTGCGGATGTCGGCGACCTGCCCCAGGGGCACGGTGTGGCCCATCGGCGTCGGCACCGCCACCTCGGCCAGCGCCGCGAGGTCGCCGCGCAGCTCCCGCGGGTAGCGCAGGTTGACCGGGTAGCGCTCCAGCCCCTCGACCGTCCAGGTGACGTTCATGCCGCCGATGGCCGAGCGCACCACGTCCTGCACGTCGGCGACGTTGAGGCCGTAGCGGGCGGCGTCCTCGCGCCGCACGTCGATGTCGATGTAGTTGCCGCCGACGACGCGCTCCGAGTAGACGCTCGACGCGCCGGGCACCTCGCGCACCACCGCCTCGATGCGCTGGCCGATCTCCGACAGCTTGCCGAGGTCGTCGCCGAGGAGCTTGATGCCCACCGGCGTCTTGATGCCGGTGGCCAGCATGTCGATGCGGGTCTTGATCGGCATGGTCCAGGCGTTGGTCACGCCGGGGAACTGCACCATCTGGTCGAGCTCGCGGGCGATGTCCTCGATGGTCTTGCCCTCGGGCCAGGTCTCGGCGGGCTTGAGGATGATCGTCGTCTCGATCATCGACAGCGGCGCCGGGTCGGTGGCGGTCTCGGCGCGCCCGATCTTGCCGAGGACGTGGGCCACCTGCGGGTGGCTGGCGATGATGCGGTCGGTCTGCTGCAGCAGCTCCCGGGCCTTGGTGATCGAGATGCCCGGCGGGGTGGTCGGCATGTAGAGCAGGTCGCCCTCGTTGAGCGGCGGCATGAACTCGCTGCCGAGCTTCGACCAGGGGATCACCGTGAGCCCCACCAGCACCACCGAGGCGAGCACCGTCGTGCGCGGCCACCGCATGACGCCGTGGATGATCGGCCGGTAGATCGCGATGAAGAAACGCGAGATCGGGTTCTTTTCCTCGCTGATGATGTGTCCGCGGACGAAGTAGACCATGAGCACCGGGATCAGCGTGATGCTGACGATGGTGCTCGCGCCCATGGCGAGGGTCTTGGTCCAGGCCAGCGGCTTGAACATGCGGCCTTCCTGGGCCTGCAGGGCGAAGACCGGCAGGAAGCTCACCGTGATGATCGCGAGGGAGAAGAACAGGGCGGGCCCGACCTCCCGCGCCGACTCGAGCACGAGGTCGACCTGGGAGCGTTCCGGGTGGCGTTCCTTGTGCTTGTGGAGGTTCTCGACGAGCACCACGCTGGCGTCCACCATGACCCCGACGGCGATGGCGATGCCGCCCAGGCTCATGATGTTGGCGTTGATGCCCATGATCCGCATGATGACGAAGGCGGCCAGCACGCCGACCGGCAGCGTGAAGATCGCGACCAGCGCGCTGCGGACGTGCAGCAGGAAGACCACGCAGATGATCGCGACGACGATCATCTCCTCGGCGAGCTTCCCCTTGAGCGTGTCGATGGCGCGCTCGATGAGGCCCGCGCGGTTGTACGAGACGTGGACCTCCACCCCCTCGGGCAGGGTGGGCTTGAGCTCGTCGAGACGGGCCTCGACCCGGTGGATCACGTCGAGGGCGTTCTCGCCGAATCGCAGGAGCACCACGCCGGTGACGACCTCGCCCTGGCCGTTCATGTCGACGAGGCCGCGCCGCACCTCGGGTCCGGTCTGCACCCGGGCGACCTGCCGCAGCAGGACGGGCACGTGGGTGTCCGGGTCCATGCCCACCGGGATCGACTCGATGTCGTCCACCGACTCGATGTAGCCGCGCCCCCGCACCATGAACTCGGTCTCGGCCATCTCGATGAGCCGCCCGCCCACGTCGACGTTGGCGTTCTGGATCGCCTTTCGGATGCGGCCGATGTCCAGGCCGAATGCGCGCATCTTCTCCGGGTCCACCTCGACCTGGTACTGCCGCACGAAGCCGCCGACGCTGGCGACCTCGCTCACGCCGGAGAGGCTGGTGAGGTCGTAGCGGAGGTACCAGTCCTGGAGGGTGCGGAGCTGGCTGAGGTCGTAGCCGCGGAAGTTCGCCGCCCTGGACAGCTCGTCGCGGTCGATGCGCCCGTCGCTGTTGCGGTCGAAGGCCTCGACGATGTACCGCAGCGAGTCGGCGCGAAAGCTCTCGGTGTCGGCCGGAGGCGGCGGCTTCGCCACGGTGAACAGCTCGCCGAGCTGCTCCTCGGTGTAGACCTGCCGCGTCTCGCCGTGGAAGGTGATGGTTTCCGTCGGATCGGGAAGCTCGGCGTCGCCGACCGACCCGTCGCGGTCGCGGTCGAGCCTCTTGCGGAGCACCTCGGCGCGGGGCGAGAAGTCGGTGAGCGTGTACTCGTAGACCCAGCCGACGCCGGTGGCGTCCGGCCCGAGCTGCGGGCTCACCCCCGACGGCAGGCGCCCGCTGACGAAGTTGAGGTACTCGAGCACCCGCGAACGCGCCCAGTAGAGGTCGGTGCCGTCCTCGAAGATCACGTAGACGAGCGAGAAGCCGAAGAAGCTGTACCCGCGCACCACCTTGGCGTAGGGCACGCTGAGCATCGCGGTGGACAGCGGGTAGGTGACCTGGTCCTCCACCACCTGCGGGGCCTGGCCGGGGTACTCGGTGTAGACGATGACCTGCACGTCCGACAGGTCGGGGATCGCGTCGACCGGCGTCGAGCGGATCGCCCAGATGCCGCCGAGCACGACCATCGCGGTGAGGATGAGGACGAAGAAGCGGTTGCGGACGCTCCCCTCGATGATGCGTTCGATCACGGCGACACCTCGCCCCCGGCCGGCTCACCGGAGCCGCCGTCCTCGATTTTCTCCAGGAACATGCCACACTTCGGGCAGCGACCCGGCTCGTCGCTGCGAACCTCCGGGTGCATCGGGCAGGTGTAGACCTCGCCCGTGGGCGATGGGCCCGCCTCGTCGGCGCGGGCCTCGCCGTGCCCCATGTCCTCGTGACTCGTGGAGCCGCCGTCCTCGGCGCCTTCCCCGTTCATGTCCATGCCTTCCATGGCGTCGGGTTTCCCCGCCGACTCGCCGTAGACCTTCTTCAGCTCCTCGGGGGTGCCGGGGCGCTCTTCGAGGAACATCCCGCACTCGGGGCAGCGACCGGGGCCGGCCTGCACCACCTCGGGGTGCATCGGGCAGGAGAACACCGTGGTCGGCGCGGCGTCGGCCTGGTCGCCGCCGCCCGCCCGCGCGGCGAGCAGCTTGGCGACGGCCTCCTGGAGCTGGCTCTCGCTGTCGATGAGGAACTGGCCGGAGGTCACCACCACCTCACCTTCCGACAGCCCGCTGAGCACCTCGGTCATGTGGTGGTCGGCCACCAGCCCCGTCGTCACCTCGCGGGCGGCGAAGCGTCCCTCGCCGAGGGAGACGAACACGATCTGCCGTTCGCCGGTGTGGATGATCGCCTCGGTGGGCACCGCGAGCACGTTCTCGCGCTTGCGGTACTGGATGCGGACGGTGGCGAACATGCCCGGCTTGAGCGCCACGCCGGGGTTGGCGAACTCGAGGCGGACGCGCAGGGTGCGGGTCTTCGGGTTGAGGGTGGGGTAGACGTAGGCGACCTTGCCGTCGAGGATGCGGCCGGCCTGGTAGGGCAGCTCCATCTGGGCGGGCTGGCCTTCCTCCACCCACGGGGCGTCGAACTCGTAGACTTCGGCCTCGGCCCAGATCTCGGCGAGGTTGCCGATTCGGAACAGGTCGGTGCCGGACTGGATGCGGGCGCCCTCGACCACGTTCTTGTGCAACACGAATCCGTTCATCGGGGAGCGGATCGGAAGCGTCCGCCGGGTCTGGCCCGACCGGGCGATGGCGTCGATGTCGCTGCCCGAGATGTTCCACAGCTCGAGCTTGCGGCGCGCCGAGCGGGCCAGCGCGTCGTCGCCGGAACGCAGGGCGAGGAGGTACTCGTCCTGGGCCGCGACGAGCTCGGGAGAGTAGATGTCGAGGAGGCGCTGTCCCTTCTTGACCGGGTCGCCGGTGCGCTCGACGTAGAGCTTCTCGACCCAGCCGCTGAACCGCAGGTTGACCACGCCCACCTCATCCTCGGCCACCTGGATCTCGCCGAGGGCGCGCAGGTGGCGGAAGATCGTCTGCCGCTGGATCACGGCCGTGCGAACGCCCATGTTCTGCTCGACCTGGGGGTCGATGCGGACGACGGAGCCGGCGGAGCCGGACACCTCGTCCTCGTAGACCGGCACGAGGTCCATGCCCATGGGCGACTTGCCGGGCTTGTCGGAGATGTAGGTCGGGTCCATGGGCGCGACCCAGTACGCGATCTTGCGCTCCCCGGAGGGAGCGTCGTCGCCGCCGCCCGACTTCGCGGCGGTCCCCGCCTTCATCGGCGTCAGGTCCATGCCGCAGATCGGGCAGGTGCCCGGGTGGTCCTGCACGACGTTGGGGTGCATGCCGCAGGTCCACAGGCCCTGGTCTTCGCCCGCGTTGTCGGCGGCCTCCGGGGCGGACTTGTCGCCGCAGGCGGCGGCGGGCAGCCAAAGGGCCACGAGGGCGAGGAGGGTGGCTCGGTTCATCGGTTCTCTCCCGTGCCGGCGGCCTGCCCGACGAGGGCGCGGACGACGGCTTCCTGGATGTGGGTCTCGGCGGCGGCCGCGTCGCGGGCGCGCTGGAGTTCGAGGAGCTGGAGCTCGGCCTCGTAGAGGCTCTCGAAGGGGGCCTTGCCGACGCGGTAGTCGGCCAGGGTGGCGTCGAGGGCGCGCCGCGCCCCGGGGATGAGGTCCCCGTCGTAGGCGGCCACCTTGTCGACCGCCCGCCGCCAGTCGGCCCAGGCGGTCTGGAGGTCGGCGGAGATTCCGTCGAGCACGCTGTCCTGGCGAGATTTCGCGGCGGCGGCGGCCTCGAGGGCGGCGGCCTCGCGCCCGCGGCCGAGGCGGGCGGACTGGACGAAGCTGAGGGGCACCGCCAGGCCGATGCTGACCAGGTCGGTGCCGGGGTCGGTGGGGGTGTCCACCGTGCGCAGGCGGTAGCCGCCCCACACGGTCAGGTCCGGGCGGGCGTCCACCCGGGCCAGGCGGGCCTCGAGCTTCGCGGCCTCCTCGGCGGCGCGCTGCTCGGCCAGGGCCGGGCGGGCCTCGCGCGCCGCTTCCAGCCACGACCGAACCGCCTCGGCGGCGTCGGTGGACGCGAGGGGTACCGGGACGAGGGCGTCGGGGGTGGCGAACTCGGCGTCGGGTGGACGGTGAAGGGCCTCGCGCAGGGCCGCGCTGAGGCGGGCGTCCTGGCGGTCGAAGTCGTGCACGTCGTCGATGAGGCGGTCGCGCAGGACCTGGAGGCGCACGAGCGCGTGCTGGCCGGCGCCGCCCGTCTCGTAGCGGGCGCGCACCGCGCCGAGGAGCTGGTCGGTGATCTCGACGTGCTCGGCGGTGATGACGCGCAGGCGGCGCACCAGCGCGAGGCGCCAGTACGCCGTCTCGACGGCGCGGGCGAGCTGGAGGCGGGCCTCGGCGAGGGAGGCGGAGGCGACCTCGCGGCGCGCCTCGGCCACCTCGCGCCGCAGGCCCGTGACCCCCGGGGCGGGAATCGTCTGCTGCACGCGGAACTGGAGGCCGGCCATCATGTGGTCGCCGAGCCCCCAGTCGCCGACGGGCAGGTTGGACGCCTCCAGGGCGAACACCGGGTCGGGCCAGATACCCGCAACATCGGCCAGCTCGTCGAGCTGGGCCACCCGGTTCTCCAGCGCGTCGATGGCGGGGTTGGCGTCGACGGCCTCGGCGGCCAGCGCGGCCGGGTCGGCCGGGGGTTCGCCGGCCCGGGCCGCCGTCGCCAGCGCGAGCGCCACGATGAAGTGCAACATGAACGACTCCCGTGAAAGGCGAATCAGTGGTGGTGCCCGGCGCCGCCCTCGCGGAGCGAGGCGACGTAGGCGTACACCGCGAGCAGCTCCGCGTCGTCGAGCTGGCTGCCGAAACCCGCCATGCCGGTGCCGGGAATGCCGTTTCGGATGATCTCGATCCGGCCGGCGTCGCTGTAGTAACGCGCGTGCTCCGGGTCGGTGAGATCGGCGGGCTTGGGGTTCAGCCCCGCCGCGGCCGGGCCGTCGCCGGCACCGCCGCTGCCGTGGCAGGTGGCGCAGCGCTCGGCGAAGATGCGCTCGCCGCGCTCCCGGTCGGCCTTGTCCAGCCCCGGGACGGGCTTGTCGTAGGCCGCGCCGAGCTTCGCCTGGAGCGCCGCGCGCACGTCGGCCATGTGCTTCATGTGGCCGCCGTCGCCGTGCATGCCCTCCATGCCGCCGTGGTCCATGTCGCCGTGCATGCCCTCCATGCCGCCGTGGTCCATGTCGCCGTGCATGCCCTCCATGCCGCCGCCGGCGGGCGCGAGGTTCATGCCGCACTTGGGACAGCTCCCGGGCTTGTCGCTCTGGACCTCCGGGTGCATCGGGCAGGTGTAGACGGTGGCCTCGCCCTGCTCGGCGGCCTCGTCCCCGTGTCCGTGGGCGAAGGCGGCGGGAACGCCGAAGGCGGCGATGGCGAAGACGGCGGCGGGGGCGAAGGGGAGCAGAGAAATCGGCTTGAGGTGCATGGGCACTCCTCGGTTGGGGTTCGCCGCACTCTCCAAGCAAGGTCCGTGCCAACGGATGTCGCGACGGTTCAACCGGAAGCATCGCCCACATCCCGTCCACGGCGCACCGGGTGCACGAGAGTATTGGGCACGCCCCTGAGAATATTGTGCGTCATGCCTGAAAGCCGGGGCTCGTGCATCCCGGTGAGGTTGCCTTCACGCCCCACGAAAAACCCTGCAGGTCGGCCAACCTTGTCGCGCGGCTCCCCGATATGGTTGAATCGCCGTCCATCCTACACCCCACCACGAGGATCCCGTGAACCCACCTGCGGTCTACACGAACACCGGCATCATGATGGTCATCTCCGGCCTGCTCAACATCCTCGCCTCACTGATCTGGGTGTTCCTCCTGAGCGTGATCTGCGTGGGCGTCCTCTGGCTCGTCCCCCTGGCCCTGGGCGTCTGGGAGCTCATCACGGGCACGGCCATGTCCAACGGCACGCGGCAGCCCAACGCGCGCCTCGCGGCGATGGCGGGCCTCGCCGCGGCCCTGCTCACCTGCAACGTGATCGGCATCGCGCTCGAAATCATCGCCATCACCCGCCTCGGCAGTACCGAGGTCATCCAGTGGCTGGCGTCGGAGGCCTGATGTCCGGATCGGAGGCACCGACCTGACCGGGCGAGCGCTATTCCCGCCGCCGCGCCACCAGCCCGCCCACGAGCAGGCCGAGCCAGCCGAGCCCCGCCGGGAAGCCGCCGCCGGCGGCGCTGCAACCGCAGGCCTTCGGCGCCTCCCCGCCGCCGGTGTCCTCGGCCGGCAGGGGCGCCGCGTAGACGCACACGTCGTCCACCGTCCAGCCGCCCATGGTGCCGCTGGTGTCGGCCTCGATCTCCCAGGCGAGCTCGAGGGTGTCGGCGCCGGCCACGTCGAGGGCGAGGGCGGTGGGGGCCCACTGCTCGTCGGCGATGTCGAAGTCGACGTCGGCGTTGCTCCAGGCCACCGCCTCGTTGGCGAGGAGGCGCGCCGCGTCCCGGCTCCCGTCCTGCACGGCGAGCCAGCGGTGGAAGGTGACGACCACCCGCGCGTTGCCGGCGAGGTCGATCGCCGGGGAGCGCAGCAGGGTGTCGCTGCCGTTGGCGTAGTCGCCGTCGCGGGAGCCCGACCCGAGGTCGGTGCCCCAGACGAGCACGCCGCTGGCGGCGGCGTCGGGGTCGTCACCCTCGCCCTTGGGGGCGCCCCACAGCCACTCGTCCTCACCGGCGAGGGCCTCGTGGGTGAAGCCGCCGTCGTCGTCCTCGAAGTCGGTGCAGAACAGGGGCTCGAGGTCGCCCACGACGAAGCCGAAGGGGGCGGCCGTGCCGGCGGCCGGCGCGGAGACGACGGTACCGTCCTCGCCGGTGAGCTCCACGGCGTACCAGACGACCGTCCCCTCGGACTGCCCGGGAATCGCGGCGGAGAAGGTGCCGTCCTCCTCCGAGATGTCGAGGGGCTCGTCGTTCCAGGTGAGCCCGCCGTCGGCCGACCAGCGCAGCGCGGCCGAGGTCCAGGCGCCGCCGAGGCAGCCGGGCGCGAAGTCGACGACGGTGCCGCTCACCGCGTAGGCGTCGGCGTCGGCCGGCGCGTCGAGAACCGGGTCGAGGTCGACGCGGGCCAACGCGCCGCCCGCCGCCGGGCCGAGGCCGTGCATGCCGAAGGCCTCGACGATGGCGCACTGGTGGGGGGTGCCGTTCGAGAGGTCGCCGTCGTCGTCGTCCGCGGCGAGCACGGCGTCGTAGGTCTCGTCGAGGGCCGGGTTGAGGCGCAGCGCGTCCACGAGGAGGTCGCTGACCACCGACTGCGCCGCGTCCCGGTCGCCGAGGTCCTGCTCGAGCAGGTCCCACAGGTCCCAGAGGGCGCCGGCGAAGATGAGACCGGAGCCGTGCGGGTCGGACGTGAGGTCGTCGGGGTAGACCTTGTCGCTGTCGACCTCGCGAATCGCATCGCCGTTGGTGAAGAAGCCGGGACCGATTTCCGGGGAGTCGGTCAGGAGCGTGGACACGGCGTCGCCGGTGCCCTCGCCCACCTCGCCGTCCACCGCCCAGGTGCCGGCGAGGTAGGCGTGCAGGCCGTGGCCCCACTCGTGGTACTCCACGTCGGCGATGCGGCCGGTGTTGTTGCAGCCGCCGCCCTCCCGGTAGAAGTTGACGTTGCCGTCGTAGTAGGCGTTGCAGGTCCCGCGCATGTTGACGTTGGAGACCAGCCGCGAGCCGAGGTAGCTCGACAGGTCCGGGGCGTGCTGCAGGCCCCAGTCGCGCGCCTGGTGCAGGAAGACGTAGCTGTCGATTTCCGCCTGGTCGGCGCTCTCGGCGTCGAGGAGCAGGTCGCCGTCGGCCCAGACCACCTCGGCGTTGCTGCCGGAGCGGTTGCGGACCTGCACGTACAACCCGGTGAGCGACTGGAGGGCGAGGCCGGTGCCGTCCAGCTCGAAGGCGCCGTCGTCGTCGGTCCAGGTCTCGTCGCTGTCGCTGACGACGTGGAGGTGGGCCAGCGGCGAGACGCTCGTGTCGCCGTCGACGGTGCGGGTGTCGTGCTCGCCGGTGACCGTGCCGGAGAGGAAGCGCACGAGGTTGTCGACGCCGAGGAGCGCGCCGGTGGTCGCGTCCACCATCGCCAGCCAGTCCCCCGGCGGGTCGCCGGCGTCGGGGGAGGTGCGGGTGCGGACCGCCCAGGCCAGGCGGGCGACGCCGTCCTCGCCGGGCAGGACCACGAGGGAGGTGCCGGTGAGGACGTGGTGGGCCCCGGGGAAGGGACCGCCGGCGATGGCGGTGGCGACGGCGGTCTCGCGGTCGAGGGTCGGCTCGGGTCCCCCTGCCGGGGAGTCGCCGAAGGCCGCCTCGGCGGAGGGCGCGGTGTCGGCGATCACCTGGAAGGCGCGACCGTCGCGCACGGCGACGGCGACGCGCCCGCCCCAGACGGGGATGCCGCCGGCGGGGGCGAGGTCGGCGAGCGAGCCGGTGGCCCGGGCGTCGCCGGGGACGACCTGCTGGAATCGCAGCGCGACCAGGCCGGAGGCCGAGCGCCCCGCGCCCGCGAAGCGCAGGTGATCGCCGGCCACCCCGAGGAGGTCGGGGTGCCGCGCCAGCAGGGACCGCGCCCCCTCGGCGAGGGCCTCGTCCGAAGCCCCGGCCCCGACGCCGAGATCGACGCCGCGACCGCCGGCCACGTGCAGGGTGCGGCGCTCCTCGTCGAAGCGGGCGGTCCAGGGGCCCGCCTCGGCGCGAAAGGCCCGCCAGGCCGGAGCGGCCGCGAGGCGGCGCTGCACGCCGGGGTGGGCGAGGCGGTGGCGCACCGGCAGCTCGCGGGGGGAGAGGTCGGCCTCGGGCAGGATGGCGTGGGCGGGGCCGGCGCCGAGGAGGGTCAGGAACAGGATCGGGGACATGGGCTTCCTCAATGGGGGTCGCGAGTCGGCTCCCGCGCGGCGCGGGCCGCTCGCGGCGTAGCAAGATGCGCGCCAATCCGCCCACCCGCCGTCAAGGGCGTGTAGGGAGGCACGCGGGGGGCCCGCACCCGCCCGGTGCAGACTATTGTGCAACCCGCTGGAGACATGTCTCCAGGCCGGCGCCGCCCGCGCCCCGCGGGGAGCCCTCTCCCGGGCCTTCCCGGCCCGGGCACGCATCTTGCGAGGCGGTTCCCGTCTCACCCGGAGAGGTTCACCCGGCATGGCGATCCTGTTCATCGACGACGACGCGACCGGCCGGGCGGTGGCCGTCCACAACGTGCGCCGGGCCGGCCACGAGGTGGACGACGCCGCCACCGGCCAGGAGGGCCTCGACCGCTTCGACCCGGCGCGGCACGAGGTGGTGGTCACCGACCTGAAGATGCCCGGCGTGGACGGCATGGCGGTGCTCCGGCAGATCCGCGCCCGCGCGCCCGAGGTGCCGGTGGTGGTGATCACCGCCTTCGGCAGCGTCGACGTGGCGGTGCGGGCCATGCGCGAGGGGGCCTGGGACTTCATCGAGAAGCCCTTTTCCCGCGACCGCCTGGTGCTGACGGTGGAGCGGGCGCTCGAGACCGCCCGGCTGAGGCGGGACAACCGGCGGCTGCGGGCCTCGACGGTGGAGCGCCCCATCGTCGCGGAGTCCGCCGCCATGCGCGAGGTGCTCGCCCTGGTGGACCGGGTCGCCCCCACCGAGGCCACGGTCCTCGTCACCGGCGAGAGCGGTGTCGGCAAGGAACTCGTCGCCCGGCGCATCCACGCCCGCTCCCACCGGGCCGACGGCCCCTTCGTCCCGGTGAACTGCGCCGCCGTGCCCGGCGAGCTGATCGAGGCGGAGCTGTTCGGCCACACCCGGGGCGCCTTCACCGGGGCCGGGCGGGCGCGCGAGGGGCGCTTCCGCAAGGCCTCGGGGGGCACGCTGTTCCTCGACGAGGTGGGCGAGCTTCCGGCGCCGGCCCAGGCCAAGCTGCTGCGGGTGCTGCAGGAAGGCGTGGTGGACGTGGTGGGCGCGGACGAGCCCGTCGCGGTGGACGTTCGCATCGTCGCCGCGACGAACCGCTCCCTTCCCGAGCTCGTGGAATCCGGCGCCTTTCGCGAGGACCTCTACTACCGCCTCGCCGTCATCGAGATCTCCGTGCCTCCACTGCGCGAGCGCCCGGAAGACATCGTGCCCCTGGCGCGGACCTTCCTCGACGAGTTCGCCGGTGGGCGCGAGCTGGCGCTGCCCGAGGACGTGGCGCGGGAGCTGCGGCGGCGCCCGTGGCGGGGCAACGTCCGGGAGCTTCGCAACGCCTGCGAGCGCCTGGCGATCCTCGCGCCGGGCGAGGCGGTGCGGGTGGCCGACCTGCCGCGCACCCGCCTGGCCCCCGCCGGCAGCGGCGAGGACTGGCTCGACCGGCTGCCCGAGGGCATCTCGCTGGTCGACCTCGAGGCGACGGTGATCCGCCACTTCCTCGACAAGCACGACTGGAACGTCAGCGAGGCCGCCCGGCGCCTCGGCGTGCCCCGGCACATCCTCGCCTACCGCATCGAGAAGCACGGGATCAGCCGCGACGGCGGCGAGCCGACATGAGCGCCTCCTCCGCCGCGCGCCGCATCGTGGGGCCCCGGGGCCTCCTGTTCGTGTGGGGCCCCGTCGCCCTCATCACCACCATCCACTACGGCGCCCCGCACCATGCCCACTGGGTGCACGACATCGCCCGGCGGGCCTTCTACCTGCCCATCGTCATGGCCGGCGCCCTCGGCGGGGTTCGCTGGGGCCTGGCGACGGCCGGCCTCGTGCTGGCGGCCTACACCCCGCACGCGTTTCTGGTCCACGTCGGCGGCGACCCCGGCGGAAGCGCCGAGAAGCTGCTGGAGATGGGCTTCTACGTCGTGCTGGGCGCGGCCTCCGGCGGCATCTCCGAGCGCCTGCACGCCGAGCGGCGGCGGCTCGAGGACCTCACCGAGCGCCTCACCCGCTCCCTGGAGGAGATTCGCGTGAAGGACGCGCTGCTCGCCCGCTCGGCCCGCCTCGAGGCGCTCGGCCAGCTCACCGCCGGCCTCGCCCACGAGATCCGCAACCCCCTGCACGCGATGCGCGGCACCGCCGAGATCCTGCTGGACGCCGTGCCCCCCGAGGCCCCGGAGTACGCGATCGGCCAGGCCCACCTCGCCGAGATCGACCGGCTGGCGCGGGTGCTGAGCCGCTTCCTCGACTTCGCCCGCCCCCGGCCGCCGGTGCTCGGGCCCGTGGACCTCGCCGAGGTGGCGCGGCACGTCGCCGACCTGGTGCGCGCGCAGGCCAGCCGGCAGGGCACCCGGCTGGAGGTGGTGGAGGGCGGGCCCTGCCCGGCCTGGGCCGACCGCGACGGCATCGTGCAGGTGGCGGTGGGCATCTGCATCAACGCCTTCCAGGCCCTCGGCGAGGGCGGCACCGTGCGCCTCTCGGCGGAGACGCGCGGCGAGGAGGCCGTGCTGAACGTGGAAAACGACGGCCCCCCCATCCCCGCCGAGCTCCTCGACCGCATCTTCGACCCCTTCGTCACCGGCCGGGACCAGGGCACCGGGCTGGGGCTGGCGACGGCCTGGCGCATCGTCGCGGACCAGGGCGGGCGCATCGTCGCCGAGAACCTGCCGGGCCCGCGGGGGGTGGTCTTCCGGGTGGTGCTCCCGCGGGAGGCCGGGGATCAGGGCTCCTCGTCGAGGGCGCGGCGGGCGACCTCGTAGGAGAAGCCCGCCCGGGCCAGGCGCGCGAGGTCGCGCTGGCGCTCGCGGGCCGGGTCGGCGGGCGGGTTCCGGCGGTGGGGCCCGAGGCCTG
>WGAH01000612.1 GCA_015489145.1 Deltaproteobacteria bacterium | reverse complement strand
GCCCTGGCCGCCGGCCGCCTCGGCCGCCTCGGCGACCGGGCCTTCCTCGACCTCCTGCAGGGCCTCGTCGACGCCGGCCGGGTGGTGGCCGACGGCCCCCGCTACCGCCTCCCGGACTTCGCCGTGCGCCTCGACGACGAGAACCGGCGGCGCGCCGACGCCCTGGCGGCGCGGGTGGCCGAGGCGGGCTTCGCGGGGCTCGACTTCGCCGCCCTCGTCCGCGAGGACGCCGATCTCGTCACCTTTCTCGTCGACTCCGGCCGCCTGGTCCGCGCCGGCTCCCAGGTGCTCGAGGCCGGGCGGGTGGCGGCGCTGGAGCGCGCCGTGCGCGACTTCCTCGCGGCGCACGAGGCGATGAGCCCCACCGACTTCAAGACCCTGACCGGGCTCACCCGCCGCCACGCGATCCCCCTGCTCGAATGGCTGGACGCCCGGGGCCTCACCGAGCGTCGCGGCGATGTCCGCGTGCTTTCTGGCAAGGCGGCCGCCGAGGCGTGAGGCGGCTTGTGGCCGGAGGTGGGCGCGGGTACCCTCGGCGTTGCACGCTTGGAGGGTCGGTGGGCCTGTTGTTCCGCATCGTCGCGATGGTCGCGCTCCTCGCGTCGCTGGCGGCTCGGGCCGACGACGAGCCCACGGGCATCCTCCGCGTCGAAGCCTCGCAGCCCGGCGCCCGGGTCTACCTCGACCGCGTCGAGATCGGCGCCGCGCCCATCGTCCGCTACGTGCCGGTGGGCCCGCACCTCGTGCGCGTCGTCGCCGACGGCTTCGACCCCTACGTCCGCAAGGTCACCGTCGCCGCCGACCAGACGGCGGCGGTCGAGGCGCGCCTGGTGCCGGGGGGCGGCACCGTCGAGTTCCAGGTGGACGCGCCCAAGGCCACCCTCATCCTCGACGGCCGCGAGCGCTGGCCGCTGCCGGTGCGCCTGCGCGACCTCCCCCCGGGCGAGCACGCCTGGCGCATCGAGGCGCCCGGCCACGAGCCGGTGGAGGGCTCCTTCGAGTTCGTGCCGGGCCACAACCTCCTGTTCGTCGAGACGCTGCCGAGCAGCGCCGGGATCGTCGTCGTGACCACCCGCCCGCCCGGCGCCTCGGTCTGGCTCGACGGGGAGCCGGCGGGCAGCACGCCGCTCCGTCTCGAAGGGGTGGCGCCGGGAGCCCACGCCCTCCGCGTCGAGGCCGAGGGCTACGCCACGGTCTTTCGCGCCTTCGACAACACCGATGGCCAGCGCGTCGAGCTGCCGATCCGCCTGAACCGTCGCGGCGCCGCGCTGGTGGTGAAGACCGGCCGCGAGGACGCCGAGCTGCGCGTGGACGGGGCGCGGGTGGCCACCGGCGCCCGGGTGCGCCTGCCGGCGGTGGCCCGGGGCACGCACCGCTTCGAGGTGGTGGCCCCCGGCGCCGCCCCGGCCTCCGGGCGCTTCACGATCCCCGACGGGGGGCGGCTGGTGCTGCAAGCCGCCCTCGACGCGGAGGACAGCGCCCTGGTGGAGGTGCCCCCGCCCTGGGAGCGCTGGACCTTCTGGGCCGCCGCCGGAGCCGTCGCCGCCGGCGGCGCCGCCGGGGGCGTGCTCGCCTGGCGAGCCTCGCGCCCCACGCCCGTGCCCGAGGGCGACGTGGTGGTGAACCTGCCATGAGCCGTCGCCTCCCCGCCCTGGCCCTCCTCGCCCTTCTCGGGGCCTGTGGTTCCGAGGAGCTCCGCACCGGCATGCGCATCGCGCTCACCGGCGACGCCGACGCGATTCGCGCCGCCGCCGACCGCATCGAGGTGGTCGTGGCCCCCGAGGAGCCCTGGTCGGCCGAGGCCGGGGAGCGGGGACGCGACGCGGTCCTCGAGGATGTGGACGGCGACGGCGTCCTGGAGCTGGTCATCACCGTCGACCCCGGTTCCTCCGGGGCGCTGCCGGTGGTCGAGCTCCGTCCGGGGGAGTCGACCTCGCCCGTCACCGTGCAGGCCCACGGCTACCTCGGCGTCCTCGAGACGGCCCGCTCGGCGGTGGGCGGGCCCTGGTCCTTCGTGCGCGAGCAGGTGCCCACCCACGACCTCGCCCTGGGGCTCCTCGACGTCCCGGTGGGCCCGTGCAACGACGGCGACGACAACGACGGGGACGGCTGGGTGGACGCGGCGGACCCGGACTGCGCGGGCGGGGACGAGGAGCTCGGCTACGGCGAGACGGCGTGCAACGACGGTGAGGACGACGACGGGGACGGGCTGGTGGACGCCGACGACCCGGAGTGCGCCGATGGGGCGGACGACGGCGAGGCCCCCTCCTGCGCCGACGGCCTCGACGACGACGGGGACGGCTGGGTGGACGCGGCGGACCCGGATTGCGCGGGCGG
>WGAH01000611.1 GCA_015489145.1 Deltaproteobacteria bacterium | reverse complement strand
GTCGCGAACGGCCGCGAGGCCGGCGAAGCTGCGCTGCCGCCGGAACACCTGGGATTCGTGCGCGTCCCGGACGAACAGCAGCGTCTCGTCGCCGGGGCCCTCGGGCAACTCGACGCGGGCCACCGCCAGGGCACGGGCGAGCTCGGCGGCGGTGGCGTAGCGTTCCTCCGGCTGGAAGCGCGTGGCCTGGAGGATGACGTGGGCGACCGGCTCGGGCACGTCCTCCCACGGCGACAGGTCGGCGCCGGGCGGCTCGACGTCGAACAGGCGCGGCGGGTCCTCCCCGCGCACCGCCGCGTACAGGGTGGCCCCGAGGCCGTAGATGTCGACGCGGTTGTCGACCTGCCGGCTGTCGACGAGCTGCTCGGGGGCCATGTAGCGGGGGGTGCCGAGCACCGCCCGCGCGCCGGTCAGCTCGGCTGCCGTCGCGTCGAGGGGCCGGGCGATGCCGAAGTCGGTGAGCTTGGGACGGCCCTCGGGGGTGAACAGGATGTTGCCCGGGTTCACGTCGCGGTGCGCGATGCCGGCGACGTGGGCGTGGTGCAGGGCCAGGGCGACGCGCTGGAGCACCGCCGTCGCCACCCGCGGGTCCACCGGCCCCTCCCGGTCGAGGTGGTCGCGCAGGCTGCCGCCCTCGACGAGCTCCTGCACGATGAAGCCGTGCTCGCCGTCCACGCCCCAATCGAGCACCCGCACGATGGCCGGGTGGTCCAGCCCGGCCATGATGCGCGCCTCCCGCTCGAAGCGCTGCCGCATCGCCTCGTGGCGGAACAGGGCCGAGGCGAGGAGCTTGACCGCCACCACGCCGCCCTCGCGCTCGTCCACCGCCTCGTAGAGCACCGCGGTGGTGCCCTCGCCGCGCACCTCGCCGAGGCGGTAGCGGCCGGCGATGAGCAGGGGGCGGGGCACGGCGGTTCCTCCGACCCCCGTTCTACCCGATCGCGGCCGGCGATGGCGCGCCAGGCGCGCCTACCCCGACGCCCGCAACGCCTCCTCGATGGCCGGGCGCAAAGTCTCGGGCTTCGTGACCGGCGCGAAGCGGCGAAGCACCTCGCCGTCCCGCCCGACGAGGAACTTCGTGAAGTTCCACTTGATCGCCCGGGTTCCCAGCGCGCCCGGGGCCGCCGCGGCGAGCTGCCGGTACAGCGGGTGGGCGTCGGGGCCGTTCACCTTGATCTTGGCGAACATCGGGAAGCTCACGTCGTAGTTCATCGAGCAGAAGGACCGGATCGCGTCCTCGTCGCCGGGTTCCTGGTGGGCGAACTGGTCGCAGGGAAAGCCGAGCACGGCGAAGCCGCGGTCAGCGAGGTCCCGCCACAGGGTCTCGAGGCCGGCGTACTGGGGCGTGAAGCCGCACTTGCTGGCGGTGTTGACGATGAGCAGCACCTGGCCCGCCCATGGCTCGAGGGTGCAGGGAGTCCCGTCGAGTCGGACGAGGGGGGTGGTGAAGTCGAGCCTGGCCACGGCATCTCCGAGGGGACGCTCCTCTTCTCCCTACCCCGTTCCGAGCCGCCGTCATGGCCCGCTGGCCTCCAGCACCTTCTGCCAGCCGCGGCGCAGCTCCGCCTCGTCGAGCTCCGGGCCGATGACCACCAGGCTGGATCGGGTCGGAGCCGGGGGCTCGCCCCAGTCGAGCTCGAGGTACTGGTAGACCGCCTGGGCCACGACGGGGGAACGGTGGCCCCTGCAACGCAGGATGCCCTTGAGGCGCGCGATCTCTCCGCGCCCCGACCGCCGCCCGACGACGAAGCGCAGCCAGATCTCGAGGACGTGCGCGTCGAGGGCGCGGTTCGTGTCCAGCACGAGGGTGGTCATGCCCGGCGTGTGGCGGGCGGGTCCCTCCTCGGCCCAGCGCTCGGGCTCCCAGCGCTCGGGGGCCGTGCCGCCGATGGCGAGCAGGTCGTCGAGATCGGCGTCGGCCCGCGTCGTCTCGATCACCCGCACGCCGGGGTTCACGGCGAGAACGGCCTCCCGGGCGCGGGCGAGGCCGGCGGCGTCGGCGCGGTCGGCGTGGTTGAGCAGCACCCGGTCCGCGAAGGCGATCTGCCGCCGCGGCTCGGCGAGGCGCTCGACCTGCCCGGCGATGCGCGTCGCGTCGGTCACCACCACCACCCCGTCCAGGCGGGTGGCCGCCGCCAGCGCGTCGTCCACCAGGAAGGTCTGGAGCACCGGGCCCGGGTGCGCCAGGCCGCTGGTCTCGACGAGGAGGTGCCGGAAGCCCCGCCAGCGCCGCCGCCGCCCGAGCAGGTCGTGGACCGCCGCCCGCAGGTCGCCCTGCACGGCGCAGCAGGCGCAGCCGCCGGGGAGGTCCACGAGTTCCTGGGCGCCGCGCACCAGGCCGCCGTCCACCCCCTCCGCCGCCGCCTCGTTGACGATGACGGCCACCCGCCGGCGGCGGGCGAGGATGCGGTTGACCAGCGTGGTCTTGCCGGCCCCGAGAAACCCGGCGATCACCGTGACCGGGATGCGGGGGTCGCGCATCGCCTCCTCCGTCCCGACCGGCGACGGGCGCCGGCGCGGTGCTCCCGGTTAGCCGGGAGGGGACGCCCAGGCGAGCGGAGGCACCATGGCGCGACGCGACGACGACCGGCAGGACGGGCCCGACGACGCCATCCCGGACGAGGGACGCCCCCACGACGCCGCCTACTGGGACGAGATCTGGCGGGGCATGGACCACGAGCCGCCCGCGAGCAGCGTTCTCGACGAGGTGGCCCACCTGCTGCCCCTCGACGGGCGCGCGCTGGACGTGGCCGGCGGCCCCGGCGGCAACGCCCTGTGGCTCGGCCTGCGCGGCCTCGACGTCACCCTGGTCGACATCTCGCGGGCCGCCCTCGACCGGGCGCGGCGCAACGCGATGAACGCCGCCCTGCTCGTCGAGACGGTGCAGGCCGACCTCGAGCGCGACCCGCTGCCGCCGGGCCCCTGGGACCTCATCCTCAACGCCTGGTACATCGACCGCCGCCTGTGGCCCGTCTACCCCTACATGCTGGCCCCGGGCGGGGTTCTCGTGCTTTGCCACCCGACCACCCGCAACCTCGACCGCCACCCGCGCCCCTCCCGCCGCTACCTCGTCGAGCCCGGCGAGCTGGCCGAGGCCCAGCCCATGCTGGAGACGCTCCACTACGCCGAGGGCTGGACCCGCGAGGGCCGCCACGAGGCCCGCCTCGTCGCCCGGCGCACGGGCTGGTAGAAGGACGCTCCCCGGAGGTGCCCATGATCGCCGCGCTCGCCCTCGCCCTCGCCGCCCACGCCCGCCCGCCGATGACCGTCGGCCTGCGCTACCGCGCCATGTCCGTGCCGGACTCGATCATGGACACCTGGTACTTCTCCGAGGAGGAAGGCGCGCTGGCGCCCCGCCCCTCCATCGGCGCCCGGGCCTACGGCCTGGAAGTGAGCTGGGAGCAGGCCCCGGCGGTGTTCACCCTCTACGCCGAGTACGCCGCCGCCCACATCGAGGACGGCTACTGGGACGACCGCGAGGACCCGCCCCAGCACGGCGACGGCGACTGGGTGGAGCCCGAGGGCCTCGGCGCCGCGATCCTCGGCGGCAACTTCGGCCACGAGCTCACCCTGAGCAACCGCGACAAGCCCGTGTGGGCCGGCTTCATGGTCGGCGGCGGCCTCGGCGTGGGCCTCGCCACCGGCACGATGAAGCGCTGGAAGGCCGGCCCGGCCATCACCGACGACCCGACCCGCTGCGAGCCCGCCGCCACCGCGATCGAGCGCAAGGACACCTGCGATCCCGACGACGACCTCGACATCTGGCCGGTGATCCCGATGGTCGACATCACGACCAGCCTGCGCCTGCACCTCTACGAGCGGTCGATCGTGCGCCTCGACTTCGGCTTCCACGACATGCTCTACTTCGGCCTCGCCGCCGCCGGGCAGTTCTGAGGACCCGGGAATCCCGGCTGCCGCGCGCCGACCCGGCCCCGCCTCGTCGCCGCCGGGGAAAGGAAGCGGCCGACCACCTCTCACTCAGGCCGTCTGTGTGAACACAGTGGGGTCGAGTGCAAGTCCGGGGAAACACAGAGGGGCTGAACGCCGATTCAGTTTTCGGGGCCGGGGGCGGGCAACGGACGAAGCCCGGTTTTCGCAAAGCCGCGAGCGGCCGGCGGCCGACTGAATCGCATTCACCGCCTCTCTGTCGGCCGGATGTGACGTTCAGCCCCTCTCTGTTCCGGGCGACTCGCGCTCGGGGCGTCTGTGTGAACACAGTGGGGTCGAGTGCGAGTCGACGGGGTTGGCCAGGGGTCCGCGGGAACGCCAGCGCCGCCGGCCAGGTCCGAGCCCGCCGCTCAACCCGCCGCCTCCAGCCAGCGGCGGACCTTGCGCGGCGAGGGCACCCGGCCCACCGAGACGACCTGCTCGTCGACGACGAGGGCCGGGGTCGCCATGACGCCGTAGGCGAGGATGCCGTCGATGTCCTCGACCTTGAGCACCTCGGCGTCCAGGCCGTCCTCGGCGACGACCTTGCGGACGATGTCTTCGAGCTTGCGGCACTTGGCGCAGCCGGTGCCGAGCACCTTGATCGTGATGGCGGCCACGGGTTCCTCCAGGTGGGGGGTCAGGCGGCGCCGCCCGGGAAGAGCGCGCCGTAGAGCAGGCCGGCCAGCGTGGACCAGCCGACGACGAGACCGACGAAGGCCAGGGTGCGGCGGGTGCCGAGCACGCTTCGGATCACGAGCATGTTGGGCAGGGACAGCGCCGGGCCCGCCAGCAGCAGGGCGAGCGCCGGGCCCTGGCCCATGCCGGCGTGGAGCAGGCCGTCGAGGATCGGCACCTCGGTGAGGGTGGCGAAGTACATCAGCGCGCCCACCACCGAGGCGAACAGGTTGGCCCCGAGCGAGTTGCCGCCGACGAGGCGGGCCACCCAGGCCGCCGGCACCACCCCCTCGCCGCCGCCGGGGCGGCCGAGGAGGAAACCGGCGACGAAGACGCCGGCGAACAGCAGCGGCAGGATCTGCCTGGCGAAGTCCCAGGAGGCGTCCACCCACTCCTCGCGGTCGTCGGAATCGGTCCAGGCCCGCAGGGCCAGGAGGAGGCCCACCCCGAAGACGCCGGCGATCCCGAAGCGATAGCGGTGGATGAGGGCCCAGGGGCCGGCGTCGCCCTCGCCCGGGGCGCCCCAGTTCGCAAAGACGAGGATGCCGAGCAGGGCCAGGAGGATGAGGGCCTCCTGCCAGGGCTGGCGGTCGCCGGAAGGGGCGGCGGGATCGGCGAAGCCGCCGGCCTCGGCGCGGGCACCGGCCCGGCGGTCCCCGGGGAACAGGGCGGCCATCGACAGGCCGATGATCACGGCGAAGGACACGGCCCCCACCGCCCGGGCCACCCCCAGCTCGAAGCCGAGGACGCGGGCGGTGAGGATGATGGCGAGGACGTTGATCGCCGGCCCGGAGTAGAGGAAGGCCGTCGCCGGCCCGAGCCCGGCGCCGCGCTTGTGGATCGAGGCGAACAGCGGCAGCACCGTGCAGGAGCACACCGCCAGGATCGTGCCCGAGGCCGCCGCCACCGGGTAGCTCACCCAGCGCGAGGCCGTCGGCCCGAGGTAGCGCATCACCGCGTTGCCGCTGAGGAACACCGAGATCGCGCCCGCGATGAAGAAGGCGGGCACCAGGCAGAGCAGGACGTGCTCGCGGGCGTACCAGCGCACGAGGGCGAAGGCCTCGAGCACGGCGCCGCGAAAGCGCGGGTCGTCCACCGGCAGGAACCAGCAGGCGGCGAAGACGCCGACGAACACGGCGAGCTTCTTCCACTCGCTCATCGCTTCCCCCCTCGGCCGCCGGCGCCCGCGAGGACCCCGTCGGCGCAGGCGAAGAAATCGAGGACGCAGGGCGTGAGGAGCCGGTAGAACACGCGGTTTCCGCGCCGCTCGTCGTCCACGATGCCCTGGGCGCGCAGCACCGCGAGGTGCTTGCTCACCGTGGACTGGTCGAGGCCGACGAGCGCCGTCAGCTCGCCCACGGTGCAGGGGCCCTCGGCGAGGCGGTCGACGACCTGGAGGCGGGCCGGGTTGGCGAGGGCCCGCAGCACCCGCGCCTGCCGGCGGTAGACCTCGGGGTCGCGCCGACCGCCGCCGCAGCGGGAGGCGGGTTCCACGGGGAACACGGGACCCGCGAAACCCTCGGCCCGCGCCCCGGCGGCGCCGAAGGCGGCGCGCGGCGGCGCGTCGGGGGCATCAGGCGGTCGTCCGGTTCCCATGTCGGGGCGTATATGGTAACTTGGCCATGCTTGCAAATACGATCTTCACGGACGACAAAAACGGGCCGAGTTCCCGTGGAACCCAGCCCGACCCGCGCCCGCGGAGCCTTCCCGCGAACGGTCGACCCCCCGGGCGAGGCGGCCCGCGCGGCGGCCCCGGCGCGGGCCGGCCTACTCCTCGTCCTCGTCGACCCCGTTGTCGCCGTGGCACTCGCGGCAGGCCGCCTCGCCCTCCTCGCGCACTTCCTCGCGGATCTTCGCGAGGTCGACGTCCGGCGAGCAGCCCTGGCGGTGGAGCGCGGCGAACGGGTGGCAGGTGGCGCACTCCTCGTGGCCCCAGCCGATCTCGTGCTCCGACTCGGTGACGACGAGGCCGGCCTCCGAGAAGATCATCGCGTCGGCGGTGTCGGGACAGGTCGCCTCCTCGGCGCAGCCCGTCGCCCCCGCCAGCATCGCGGCCAGCGCCGCGGCCCCGAGGACCGCGATCCCGTTCGGGCGGCTCACCATGGCCACCTCCCGTTCTCGTGGCAGGTTTCGCAGGTGGTGGGCGCGTGGCAGCTCACGCAGGACTCCGGGTCCCGCCGGGCGTCCACGCCGTGCAGGGACCGCCAGCCCGGCCCGTGGGGGTTGTCGGACAGCGCCCCCCGGCGCTCGTGGCAGTTCACGCAGGTCGAGGCCTCGTGGCAGTTGCCGCACTTCGCCTTGCGCGACAGGGCCTCGGCGCCGTGATCCTCCTCCCAGCCGAGGACGTGGCTGGCCGGCTCGAGGTCCGGGCTCGCCTCGTGGCAGGTGGTGCAGCGCTCCGGCGCC
>WGAH01000610.1 GCA_015489145.1 Deltaproteobacteria bacterium | reverse complement strand
GCGGCCCCTCGGCAGACCTCCTCGGGCATGGCCCCGGTGTCGGCGGCCTTGTCCTTCCCGCACCCCGTCGCCGCCACCGCCACGAGCATCCAGCCGCGCATGACCACCTCCCGGCACCCTGGACGAACAGGCCGGCACGACGGGCCGGGACGGCCGCACCGTCGCCCTGCTCGACGGCGGCCTGGCCGAGATTCGCGAGGTCCTCGCCCACCGCGCCGGCGGGTAGCGCGGCCCCCCCGGGGCGGCGGGCCGCCGGGGCTGCTACCGTGGGCGCCGGGAGGTGGTCATGCGCGGCTGGATGCTCGTGGCGGTGGCGGCGACGGGGTGCGGGAAGGACAAGGCCGCCGACACCGGGGCCATGCCCGAGGAGGTCTGCCGAGGGGCCGCCGCCGGGCTGGACGGCGCCTTCGAGGACCGCACCGAGGCCTGGGGCCTCGCCGAGGTGCGCGGCGCCCGCATGAGCGTCGCCGACCTCGACGGCGACGGCTACCCCGACCTGGTGGTGCGCCAGATCGAGCCCTTCGGCCGCGACGACTTCACCGCCGGGGTGCGCTACCACTACGTGCTGATGAACCGCGACGACGGGGCCGGCGGGCGCACCTTCGTCGACGAGACGGCCGACAGCCTGCTCTTTGCGCCGCGGGAGGGCGATCCCGCCGAGATCGGGCGGGCCGCGAGCGTGGTCGTCTTCGGGGACGTGGACGGCGACGGCGATCTCGACGCCTTCACCGGCCAGTTCTACGACGCGAACGACGCCGCCGACGACCCGGGGGACCGCAGCGAGATCATGCTCAACAACGGCGACGGCACCTTCGCCTTCGGCCCGGAGATCGACCTGGAGCGGCGGGGGGGCTACGCGACCGCCGGCGCGAGCTTCGCCGACGTGGACGCGGACGGCGCCCTCGACCTGTGGGTGACGGGCTGGTACATCCGCTACGGCTACCTCACCGCCGACCAGGACCGGCTGTTCCTCGGCGACGGCGCCGGGGGCTTCACCGACGTCACCGAGGCCGCCGGCCTCGAGATGGTCCGCAGCGGCGACCCCGAGGACTGGGTGGCGGGGGTCTCCACCCGGCCGGCCTACGGGGCCACCGCCTGCGACCTCGACGGCGACGCCTTCCCCGACCTGCTCGCCAGCAACTACGCCCGGGCCTGGAACCAGCAGTGGATGAACGACGGGGCCGGGGCCTTCACCGACGTGGGGCTCGAGAGCGGCTTCGCCGCCGACGACGACCTCGACTACTCCGACAACCAGTTCTACCGCTGCTGGTGCGAGGTCCACGGCTGCGACCCGGACCCGGGGCCGGCCTCCCTCGGCGACTGCGAGACCTACGCCGACTACTGGACGCCGGGTTTCGACGACCAGCCGGCCCGCCTCGGCGGCAACACCTTCTCCACCGCCTGCGCCGACGTCGACAACGACGGCGACCTCGACCTCTACTCGGCCGAGATCGCCCACTGGCACATCGGCGGCTCCTCGGACCCCTCGGAGCTGTTGCTCAACGACGGCACGGGCAGCTTCTCGCGGCCGGGCAACGAGGCCGACGGTCTGGCCCGGGACTGGCCCTCGAACTCCTGGAACGCCGGCGACATCTACGCCGCCCTCGCCGACCTCGACGGCGACGGCTGGAAGGACGTGCTCCTCGCGTCGAGCGACTACCCGGACACGCGCATGTTCCTGTGGCGGCAGGTCGCGCCGGGGGCCTTCGAGGAGGTGGCCGAGGCCGCCGGCATCGACCACCCCTGGCCGGCGGGGCTGGCGGTGGCCGACTTCGACCGCGACGGCGACCTCGACGTGGTGACGGGCTCGTCGACCGCCCGCAGCGGCACCCCCTGGACCGAGCGCGAGGTCCACTTCTACGAGAACACCCTCGGCCCCCTCAACGCCCTGTCGATTCGCCTGGAGGGCACCGAGGCCAACCGGGCGGGCATCGGGGCGCGGGTCGAGGTCGAGGCCGGCGGCCTGGTGCAGACCTTCGAGGTGGGCGGCGGCTACGGCCACATGGGCATGCAGCACGACACGGTGCTCACCGTGGGGCTCGGCGAGGCCTGCACCGCCGAGGACGTGCGCGTGACCTGGCCGGGCGGCGCCGCCGACGACTTCGGGGCCGTGCGCGCCAACTACGCCGTCACCCTCGTGCAGGGAGGGGAGGTGCGCTACGAGTAGCGCGGCCGCGCCGTCGGGATAGGGCGCCGGGTCTTCCAGGAGGTGCGCGATGGCGTGGCGGATGGGATTCGTGGGCGCCGGGGTCATGGCCGAGGTCATGATCGCCGGCCTGCTGGACGAGGGCGTGGTGCGGCCGGAGCGCATCCTGGCGAGCAACCGCCGGGCGTCGCGTTCCGCCGAGCTGCGCGACCGCTACGGCATCCGCACCACCGCCGACAACCGCGAGGTCGTGGCGAACAGCGACCTGGTCGTGCTCAGCGTCAAGCCCCAGAACCTCGCGGGCGTGCTCGCCGAGCTGCGCGGCGCCGTGCCCTCCGAGGTGCTCGTGCTGTCGATCGTCGCCGGCGCGAGCATGCGCGCCCTGCGCGAGGGCCTCGCCCACGACCGCGTCGCCCGCTGCATGCCCAACCTCCCCTGCCGCATTCGCCAGGGGGTGAGCGTCTGGACCGCGCCGGCCGACCTCGCCGAGGCCGACGAGACGCGCGTGCGAACGCTGCTCGGGGTGATGGGCGAGGAGATCCGCGTTCAGGACGAGGGCCACGTCGACCGCGCCACGGCGGTCAACGGAACCGGCCCGGCCATCGTCGCGCACTTCGTCAAGGCGCTCCTCGAGGCGGCCACCTACATCGGCGAGTCGCGCACGGTGGCCCGCGAGACGGTGCTCGCCACGGTGATCGGCACCGCCGAGATGATCCGCCGGGCCGGCCGCGACGGCGTGCACGTCGCCCAGCTCATCGACGAGGTGACCAGCCCCGGCGGCACGACCTCCCGGGCCCTGCAGGTGCTCAAGCAGGGCCGGTTCGACGCGGTGCTCACCGACGCCGTGGACGCCGCCCACCAGCGCACCCTCGAGCTCGGCGCCCGCCTCGAGGAGGCCCTGCGCGAGCCGTGACGCGGGGCGTGCCCTCGCCGATTCGACGAAAAGGTCGTCCACGAGGGTAGGCCTGCCTGTCGCAGGGGTATTTGGCGAGCAAGGGGTGGGATGGCGGAAACCGCGACGCGCGTCAGGGCCTCGTGCCGGCGACGGTTCGGGGGGTTCGGGGTATGCTTCCGGGTGGACGGAGGCACGGGCTCGGGAGGAGACGCGATGAGGAAGCACGCGAGGAGGGAAGGCGGCCGGTGGCGGTGGATCGCGCTGGCCGGGTGGGGCCTGTTGGCCGCGGGCTGCACGGACCGGATGCGCGGGGACACGGGCATCGATTGCCCGCCGGTGGACGAGCAGTTCGTGCTCAGCGAGGTGCCGGAGTCGGAGTGGCCGGGCTGCGACGACTTCGGTCCGACCGAGATCCTCGATGACATCGCCGCGGCTTCGGGGACGTGGTCCGTCACGCTCGCCTGCGACGACTCCAGCTACTCGGGCACGGCGACGCTGGCCTTCGGCGGGTGCAGCGATCCGTCGGAGTACCTCGCGACGACGCGGTCCATCGAGGCCCCCGACTGTGACTACCCGGGTCCGGGCACCTACCTGGAGTGCGAGTCGGGCTGGGTCACGCTGTCGGGCTGGGCGCACGGGTCGTACGACGGGCCGGCCCACCTGCTTGCCACGTTCGATTCGAGCGATTGCGAGTACAACGGGAACTATTCCGGCTGGGGGCTCCTCGCCAACAACGACGCCTATGGCGATGCGGACCTCGTCATCGCGGGCACGGATTCCCTCGCCGGCGTGCCGCTGGACCAGACGTCCTACGTGGCAGTGGACGGTGGCGGTGAATGGTGGGTGGACTGCGAGATCACCTTCGACGAGCGCGTCGACGAGGGGGCGCGGCGCCGTCGGGGGGCGACCCTGCCGCCCGAGCCGCCGACCTGCCCGGAGCCGGCAGCGGTCTCGCGCTGACGCGGCGCGTCCCGCCCGGCGCGGGCCTCGGCGACCGTCCCGCCGCGGCCGGGCCTACAGGAACAGCCTTCCCGTCCCGAGGCCGAGCGCCCGGGCGTAGGCCTCGGCCCGGCGCAGGACCTCGTCGCGGGACGACGGGTCGAGGTCTCCTCGCAGGATGTCGAGAGCCCGCCACGTCCAGTCGTTCGCCGCCAGGTCGACGAGACCCTCGACATCGGGCGAGATCCCGCCGAGTTCCGGATCGCCGGGTGGTGCGACCGCCTCCACGCGCGCGCGGAAGCGCCGGCGGCGGTCGGGGTCGAGCCGCGCCGCGATCTCGGGCGCGCGCCGGCGGACGGCTTCCGGGGCCCGGTGTTCGGGCGGGATGGTGAAGCCCGGCCGCGTCCACCGCGCCAGCACGATGGACCAGGCCAGCGCCGCCCGGGTGTGCGACTCGTCGAGCATCGCCCTTCGGGACCAGGCGTCGAATCGCTCCCGGGCGCCGGGGCCGTGGCGCCGCTCGATGGCCGCGAGGAGGCGGTTCAGGTCGCCCACCGGTTCGGGAGCACCGGGTTCCCGGGGGGCGATGGCCTCGGCGGTGTCGAGGATGCCGCCGACGTCGCCGAGCACCTCGTCCGGGATGCCGGCCTCGGCGAGGAAGGGATGGGTCCACGGCGCGCGAAGCCAGTCGAGGAGCAGCCAGGCCTGGACGGGGGAGACCGGGGTCACCCCTCGTCCCGGCGGCGGGTCGCGACGAGGGCGAGGGCCGCCAGCCAGGCGAGGCTCGCCGCGCCGCCGCCCGCCGTGGAGCAGGTGGTGCGCGTCTCCCAGGCACCCCGGGACTCGGGGCTCTCGCTGTCCGGCACGTCCGGCGCGCCGGTGCTCGTCGTGCCGGAGTCGGCGCTGGCGTCCAGGCCGCCGACCCCCGCCGGGTCCAGCGTCAGGCCGTCGCAGTCGTTGTCGATGCCGTCGCCGGGGATCTCGGGGCTGCGCGGGTTGACCCAGAAGTCGCGGTCGTCGCAGTCCTCGCCGCCGTACTCGGCCGCGTCGTAGCCGTCGCCGTCCTGATCGTAGTCGCTGCGCCCGTCGCAGTTCTGGTCGATGCCGTCGTACCAGTCCTCCTTGCGCCCCGGGAACACGGTGGGGTCGGTGTCGTCGCAGTCCACGTCCGCCGACCAGCCGTCGCCGTCCTCGTCGGGCTCGTCCAGGCCGTCGCAGTCCGAGTCCCAGGCGTCCCAGGGTCGTTCCGTCGCGCCCGGGTGGACGTTCGGGTTCGTGTCCACGCAGTCCAGGCCGCCGTGGCGCCAGGTGTCGTAGCCGTCGCCGTCGGCGTCCCAGTCGCTCGCCCCGTCGCAGTTGCTGTCCACCCCGTCGTACCAGGCGTCCTCGGCGCCCTCGTGGGTGTCCGGGTCCGCGTCGTCGCAGTCGCGGCCGACGACGAAGCCGTCGCCGTCCTCGTCGGCGAGCGGCCAGGCCTCGGGCCCGCCGTACATGCCCATGTCGGCCGGCGTGCCGTCCGGGTCCAGCTCGCCGTCGGTCCAGGCGTCGATGGCCGGCGAGCCGGTCATCAGCACGTAGTTCTCGTAGGCCGGGTCGGCGAACAGCGGGTCGGCCTGCGCCACGTCCTCGGCCAGGGTGACGTCGCCCAGCGTCGCGTCGTTGGCGAGGTTGTGCGACAGCAGGCTCGTCGAGACGTCCACGCTGCCCGTGCCGGCGTTGGCGATGGCCTCGGCGGCGTTTCCGTAGAGGATCACCCCGGCGAGCCAGGCATCTCCGCCCTCCAGGGCGATGCCCCCGCCGATCTCGCCGGGATTGCCGGCCAGGACGGCGAAGGAGATCGCGGCGCTGCCGCCGCTCATGAACAGGGCGCCGCCCTCGACCGCCGCCTCCTGGCCGGACCACTGGGCGTTGCGGACGACCAGGTCGCCGTCCGCCATCGCCACCGCCCCGCCGCGGTCGGCGGAACCCCGGGTGAGGCGGCTGCGGACCAGCGTGAGCTCCCCGCCGGACTGGAAGATGTGGCCGCCGTCGTGCTCGGCGGTGTTCGCCCGCATCGTGAGGTCCTGGATCTCGGCGGTGGCGTCGGGACCGACGTAGATGCCGCCGCCGTAGGCCGCGACGTTCTGGCGCACGTCGAGGTCGCTGGCGACGAGCTCGGCGGCGGTGACCGAGATCGCCCCGCCCCAGCCCTCGGAGCGGTTGAGCACGAAGCGCGCGCCGTCGATCGTCACCGTGGCGTCGTAGGCGAACAGCATGGCCTCGCCGGCCTGGTTCTCCTCGACCCGCAGGCTCTCGAGGGTGAGGGAGCCGCCGCTGATCGCGCGGAGGATGCCCTCGCCGCCGACGACGTTGTGGACGCGCCCGCCCCGCCAGGTCAGCGAGCCGCCGGCGCTGACCTCGGCGGCGAAGCCCCCGTCGGGGGTGCCGCCGTTCTCGACGTTGACGTCGTGCAGCTCGACGGTGCCCCCCTCCGCGATGACGGCGCGGGGCGCGCCCTCGACGGTGACGTCCTCCACGGTGAGCGAGGCGGCCGGCGAGAGCACGGCGATGCTCCGGAGGAACACGCGCCCGCCCTCGCCGTCGCCGCGAATCGTCAGCGCGCGGTCGTCGGTGAGTACCACCGGGCCGTGCTCGCCGGCGGGCAGGACGATCTCGTCGCCGCTGGCCGCCATGCCCAGGGCCTCGGCGAGGTCCTCGGCGTCGGCGTCCTCGCCCACGCGAATCGTGGCGGCGAGGGTGGTGGAGGGCACGAGCAGGCTGAGGAGCACGAGTCGACGCATGGGGTTCTCCGGGGCTCGGCGCGCCGCCGCCGCTGCGAGGGCGTCGCGCGGGATCGAGCCGGGGATCGGCACGGTTGCCGGAGCGCATGAGAGGGGGC
>WGAH01000609.1 GCA_015489145.1 Deltaproteobacteria bacterium | reverse complement strand
GGTTGCCGCCGCGCCACCGCCAGGAGGGGCTCGGCGGGCTCGCCGGCGACGGCCAGGGTGGAGCCGGCGCCGGCGCGCCAGGCGGCGGCGATGGCCTCGATCCCCAGCGCCCCCGGGGCCCGGTCGAGGAAGGCGGCGAGGCGGGCCAGGATGGCGTCGGCGGCGGTCCCGGCCCGCTCGTCGCCGGTGAGCGCCGCCAGCCGCGCCAGGGCCAGGGCCGCCGCGCCGTTGGCCGAGGGGATCGCCCCCCCGATGAGCGATCGCGGGCGCACGACCAGCGCCTCGGCGTCGTGGCCGGTGTCGTGCAGCAGGCCGGCCTCCGCGTCCCAGAACAGCCGGAGGAGGTCGGCGGCGACGGCCTCGGCGGCGTCGAGCCAGCGGGGCTCGCCGGTGGCCTGGTGCAGCGCGATCAGCGCGTCCACGAGGAAGGCGTGGTCCTCGGCAAAGGCGGGAACGGGCTCTCCGTCGCCCCGGAGCGCGCGCAGCAGCCGGCCCTCGGGGCGGTGCGCGGCGAGGAGCCGGTCGGCCGCCTGCCGCGCCGCCTCCACCGCGTCGGGTCGGCCGAGCGCCGCCCCGGCCCGGGCCAGCGCCCGGATCATCAGCGCGTTCCAGGCGGTGAGCACCTTGTCGTCGCGCGCCGGTTGGGGTCGCCGGTCGCGGACCTCGCGCAGGCGGGGGAGCACCCGGTCGAGGAGCGCCGCCTCCTCCGGGTCGAGGGCGTCCCGCGGTCGCTCCAGGCGGATCACGCTCGTGCCGCCCTCGAAGCTGCCGCCGGGGCGCACCCCGAGGAGCCGCGCCGCCGCTTCCCCGTCGGCGCCGAGCGCCCGCCGCAGCTCGTCGGGCGTCCAGACGTAGGTGGCGCCCTCCTCCCCCTCGGTGTCCGCGTCGAGGGACGAGGCGAAGCCCCCGTCCGGGAGCCGCATTTCGCGAAGCACCCAGTCGATGGTGCCGGCGGCGGCGAGGCGGTGGGCCTTCCGCCCCCCCAGCAGCCAGGCCTCGACGTAGCTCTCGAGGAGCTGGGCGTTGTCGTAGAGCATCTTCTCGAAGTGGGGCACCCGCCAGGCCTCGTCCACCGAGTAGCGGCAGAAGCCGCCCCCCACGAGGTCGTGCATGCCGCCCCGCGCCATGCCGTCGAGGGTGGCCTCGGCCATGCGCCAGGAGCCGGGCTCGCCGGTGAGCGCGCGGTGGGCGAGCAGCGCGGCGAGCAGCCCGTGGGGCGGGAACTTGGGCGCGAAGCCGAAGCCGCCGTTCGCCTCGTCGAAGTCGGCGGTGCCCGCCCCGCACACCCGGTCGAGCCAGGCCCGGGGGCCGGCGGGAGCCCGCACCGGCGCCGGGGCGCGACCGGCGTCCTGGAGGTAGGCGCGCATCTCGGCGGCGATTCGCGTCACCTGCTCGCGCTGCCGGGTCCACAGGTGCCAGGCGTGGTCGAGGAGCTGCCGGAAGGAGGGCATGCCGTGGCGCGGCACCGGCGGGAAGTAGGTGCCGCCGAGGAAGGGCTCGCCCGTCGGCGCGAGGAACACCGTCATCGGCCAGCCGGCGTGCCCCCCGGTGAAGGCGGCGACGGCGCGGATGTAGAGGGCGTCGATGTCGGGGCGCTCCTCGCGGTCGACCTTCACGTTGACGAAGCGCTCGTTCATGATCGCGGCCACGCGCGGGTCCTCGAAGCTCTCCCGCTCCATGACGTGGCACCAGTGGCAGGCGGCGTAGCCGACGCTCAGCAGGATGGGGCGGTCCTCGCGGCGGGCGCGGTCGAGGGCCTCGGGCCCCCACGGGTACCAGTCCACCGGGTTGTGGGCGTGCTGGCGCAGGTAGGGGCTGGTCTCTCGGGCGAGGCGGTTGGGCATCGGGACTCCGGGGCTTCTCGGGCCCTACCCCGATGCGCGCCGCCGTCCCGCGGCGCTCAGCCGTCCGCCGGTTCCGCCAGCAGCCCGGCGAGCCAGGCCTCGAAGCCCGGGGTGGCGACCAGGGCGCGGCCCTGCCGGGCGAGCTGCCGGCGAAGCTCGTCCTTCCACCGGGCGACGGCCCGCGCCGCGGCATCGGCGGAGACCTCGCCGCCGGCCTCGGCGTCCAGCCCGCTTTCGCGGAGGAGGTCCTCCAGGCTGCGGTCGCCGAGGGCGTCGAGGGCCAGGCGGGCGACGGAGGCGATCTCGTCGCGAAAGCCGGCGCGGCCGGTGAGCGCCCGGGCGGTGGCGGCGAGGGTGTCGACGAGGTCGCCGGGGTGGAGCTTGTCGAACTCCCGGGCGAGGACGCGGTTGTCGGTGCCCAGCAGCACGTCGAGGGCGTGGGCGCGCATGGCCCCCCAGTTGTCGGCGTGCTGCTCGGAGCAGAGGTGGTCGGCGATGCGGGCGATGACCGTGCGGAGCGCCCCCTCGACGAAGTCGCGGATCTTGCGCTCGGCCCGGGCCTCGATGGTGTGGCCGAGGCCGCCGAGCACGCCCTCCTGCAGGCCGCCGAGGACGCCGGCGCCGGCGCTCTGGACCCGCTTGCCGAGGATGCCGAGGCGGCCGGCGGCCTGTTGCGGGGCGGCGCGCAGGCGGGTGGTGAAGTCGAGGAGCGCGCCGACGAGCACGTCCCGAACCAGCTCCTCGAAGGCGGAGTGGTCGAGGAGGCGGCCGACCAGCTCGCGGTCGGGCTGGTAGGGGCGGCGCAGGACCTCGCGCAGGGGGCGGCGGACCTCGTCGGGCACCCGGTCGCCGAGCCGACCTTCGGGCACCCGATCGCGCAGGCGCTCGACCTGCTCGCGCAGGCGGGCCTCGGCGGCGGGGCTGTTCGCGGCGGCCTCGAGGGCGAGCAGCGCCTGGTCGGCGATCCAGTCGGCGTCGACGAGGTCGGCGGCGCGGCGGCTCAGGAGGAAGTCGACGATCAGCCCGGCCAGCTCGTCCATGGCGGGGCCGCGGAGGCGGGCGAGGACCGCGTCGGCGGCGATCATGCCTCGCCCCCTTCGCGCACGGCCGGGGGCAGGATGGGCGAGGGCGTGCCGGTGGCCGTGAGCCAGAGCTGGTGGACGGCGCGGGTGGCGGCGACGTGCAGGAGGCGCCGGTGGCGCGGGGTGTCCGGGTAGTGGCGCGCGGTGGCGTCCACGACGATCACGTAGTCGAACTCGAGGCCCTTGACCTCCTGGGCCTCGACGACGTCGATGCCGGGGGCGAAGGCGAACTCCTGGTCGACGACCCGCCGCACCCGGGGCACCTCGGCGCGGCGCAGGCCGTCGGCGTAGAGGCGGGACAGCTCGGGGCTGGGGGTGAGGAGCGCGACGTTGGCGAGGGGCTCGGCCACGGACAGCCGGCGCAGCTCCTCGGCGAGGAAGGCGACGCAGGCGCCGTGGTCGGTGAAGCGGAACAGCTCGACGGGCGGGCCGTCGCGGGTGGTGCGCGGCGGCGGGCCGGGTTCGTCGAGGACGTCGAGGGCGAAGCGGATGATCGGCGCCGTGGAACGGTAGCTGACCTCGAGGGTGCTCAGCGCGGTGGAGGGGATGCCGATGGCGTCGAGGAAGGAACGCCAGTCGGTGAAGCCGGCGTGGGCCGAGATGTGCTGCCGCGTGTCGCCGGCGAGGGTGACGCTGCGCTTTTCGTCGGTGGTTTCGAGGAGCACCTGCACCTCGATGGGGGAGAAGTCCTGCACCTCGTCGAGCACGATGTGGGCGTGCCGGAGGGGCGCGCGTCTTCGCCCCCGCAGCGGGCCGACGCGGAGCTGCCAGGCCCGGAGCAGCAGGGCGTCGTCCTCGGCGTCGAGGCGGGCGTCGACCTCGTGGTCGCCCTCCACCCGGGCCAGGACCCGCGCGGCCTGCTCGCTCGTCCAGCGCATCGCGCGCTCGAGGGCGGCCGGGCTGATGTCCGGGCCGAGGGCCCGGGCGATGGCGGGGCCGTCGGTGATGGCGGCGGCCCAGTCCTCGATGGCCTCGACGCCGCGGGCCGGCGCGCGCCGGGCGCGAACCCGCTCGGCGAGGAGCTGGGCGAAGGCCGGGTGGAGCTTGATGCGGGTGACGGGCTCCGGGGTGTCGTCGGCGACGTGCAGGGGCAGGCGGGGGAAGTGGCGGCGCACCTGCTTGCGCGCCCAGTCCGTCCAGGTGGTGACGTGCACCCCCTCGACGCCGAGCGCCGGCAGCACGTGGGCCACGTAGTCGCGCATCGCCCGGCCCCACACCACCACGAGGGCGCGGCGCGGGTCGATGCCGGCCCCCTTGTCGTAGGCGAGCCAGGCGATGCGGTGCAGGGCGACGGTGGTCTTGCCCGAGCCCGCCGTGCCGCCGAGCACGACGACGCCGCTGTCGGGAGCGGTGATCAGCTCGAACTGGTCCGGGTCGATGAGGGCGGCGATGTCGGGGAGGTGCTTGTCGGCCCGCAGGCGCCCGCCGGAACCGAGGCGGGAGCGGCTCGTGCCGGCCCAGAGCGCCTGGCCCTGGCCGCCGTGGAGGTGGGCCTCGCCGCCGTCGAGGCGGGTCCAGCCCTCGCCGGCGCGCACCCAGCGGCCGGAGGGGGCGTCGACCCGCAGCAGCTCGCCGCCGGCGACGTGGACGGTGCGCCGCACCGTCACCACGCCCTCGCGCACCTTTCCGCCGATCTCCTCGGCGTACTCGTCGCCTTCCTGGTACTGGTAGAACAGCCGCGAGATCGGCGCGTTGCGCCAGTCGACGATGCGGATGCCGTCGCCGAGGCGGGTGGCGCGGCCGAGGAACACGTCGCGGCGGCGGCCGTCCTCCTCGACCTGGAGGTGGGCGAAGTAGGGGCTGTCGGGGTCGACGTGCTGGGAGCGCCGCCCGCGCCGCACCTGGTCGAGGAGGTGGGTGAGGTGGCCCATCTGCTGGGACAGGGCCGCCTTGTCGTCGCTGCGGGCGCCGCGCATCTCGTCGCGCAGGCGGATGAGGTCGCGGGCGATGTCGTCGGCGGAGGCGCCGGGGCGCTCGGGGTTTTCCAGCAGGGCGCGGCGGGTGCGGGCGAGGTGGGCGAGCTCCTCGCGCACGATGGCGGGAGTTTCGGCGGCCCCGTCGGCGGCCTCGCGGGTCGGGGGCGGGGAGGAGGGCTGACCGGCGGTCTGCATGGAGCCCAAGGGCGACCTCGGAGTTGGGGCGCTCGCGGCAGGAGGCCGCGCGGCCCGTAAACCCGTGGCCTAACGAAGGGGTCCGGGCGGTTCAAGTGGCTCGGATCAGTCCGCCTTCCCCCGGGAGGAACGCCCCGGGCCGCGAAGGGGCGCCACGGGTCGGGACACTTCTTGACATCTTCACCCCGGAGAGGCCGGGAGCCGGGGCGAGGCGCGCGATCTCGAACTTCTTCCCGTTGGGTGTCGGTTCACCTGAGGGAAAACGGAGGGAGGCGCGTTCCTGTACGGTGCAGCGGTCGCCCGGCGGTCGGGCGGCCCGACCCCAACCCAGGAGCCCTTCATGGCCGAAAACAACGACATCAGCGCCGCCGTCGACGAAGCCACCAGGCTGTCCGAGATCGGTTTTCCCGAGTTCACCACCAAGCTGATCACCGACGTCTTCGACGCCCTCGTCTCCGCCAACCTGCGCCAGACCGAGTCCTACGTCTCGCTCCTGCAGGCGGTGGGCAAGTCCCTCAAGGACTTCGTCAACGACACCAAGGACGACATCGACGGCGCCCAGATCCTCCAGTTCCTCGCGGCGGTGGCGCCGGGGCCGAGCGAGGAGGAGCCGACGAAGGTGGCGGTCGGCAAGACGCTCAGCAGCGACGAGGCCGACCGGATCAACAAGGCGCTGGCGCTGTCCGGCGACGCGGGGGTGGACGGCGACAACAAGGTCGTCCCGACCACGCAGATCGACCAGGCCGCCTACGACAAGATCCTCGAGGCCGTCGCCCGGCGCATCGCCGCCAACAAGTACGACCTGCTCAAGGAGATGGTGAAGCAGGGCATGCTCCGCCTCGTGGTGGAGGAGGGGCTCATCGAGACCCACCTCACCTTCCACACCTACGCGTCGAGCTTCTACAACAAGCGCAAGGCCGACTACCACCGGGACGCCTTCAAGTTCCGGGCGAAGGTCCGCACCGGCAGCCTGCTGTCGCCCTGGGTGAAGGCCTCGGCCTCGGCGAGCTACTCGAACGTCAACATCCGCACGACGAACGAGACGCAGCAGGACCGGTCCGGCAGCAGCGTCAACATCTTCGGCCTCGTCCGCATCAAGTTCAAGACCGACTACCTCCCCCTGAACAACGGCTGAGCGTTCGCCATGCCTGAAGCCCGCATCCCGGTGGAACTCGGGTTCTCCGAGTTCGTCGCCAAGCTCGTCAGCGAGGTCTTCGACGCCGTGGTCGCCACGGCGGTGGACCAGGAGCGGCGCCAGGCCGAGCTCGTCGAGAGCGCCGGCCTCGACCTGGCCGACTTCGCCCCGCGCCACGTCGCCGAGGCGGAGGTGGACGCCGCCCTCGCCGGACTCTTTCCCGATCCCGAGGATCCCACCGGGGCGGGCCACCGCATCCGGGTCGGGGCGCGCTACGCGCCGCCCTCGGCCCGGCGGCCCGAGGACCCCCCCGTCGCCGACGCCCTGGGCATCGCCCTGGCGCGCGGCGACTACGAGGGGAGCAACGGCCAGGAGAAGCTCACGGAGAAGGGGGTGGAGCGGGTGCGCGAAGCCGCCCGGCTCGCCGTGGCCGCGGTGCGCCTCGACGCGCTTCGCACCGCGGTGCGCCGCGGGGTGCCCCGCGTGTCGGTCGACGCCGGCCGCATCCTCGCGCGCCTGACCTTCCGCGCGCTCGCCACCTCCGCCGAGGGCGACGGCGCGGTCGCGTCCTCGGCCGGGTCGTCCTCGGCCGGCTCGCCCTCGGCCGGCACCGCCGGTTCCGCGCCGAGCCGCTCGGTGGGTCCCTCCATCAGCGCCAGCGCCACCGCCTTCGGGGCGAGTCCCACCGTCTCGGCGGCCCGCCCGGTGCTCGCCCCGGCGGTCCTCGCCGCCGTCGCCTCGGTGTCCCCCCAGAGCGTCCTGCCCGACGTGCGTCTCGCCGTGAAGCAGGCCGACGAGACCGGCTCCACCAGCCAGAGCGCCACGGTCTACGGCGAGGTGGAGATCCGCTTCAAGACGGTGACATGAGCCCGGCCGAACCCGGCACCGACGAGCTGGTCGCCCTGCTCCTCCGGGAGCTGCGCGGGGGGGTGGCGCTGGCGCGCATCGGGGCCCCGGGCCTGCGGATCACCGGCATCTCGGCGCGGCTGGGCTCCGCGGACGCCGGCGGCATCGACCCCTCCGCCGCCGGTCGCCCCTGGCAGGTCGAGGTTTCCCTCGATCCCGACGAGGCGGGGGCGGGCCCCTCGCTCCTGGGCCGCCTCGGCGCCTGGCCGGTCACCGCCCTGCGCGGCGCCGGGCCCCGGTGGGCCGAGCGCTTCGCCGCCCTGGGGGCGCGGGACGTGGCGGGGGTGGCCGCCCTCGACCGCGCCCGACTCGCCCGGCTGGGTTCCGAGGCCGGCCGGGCCGCCGCCCTGGTGGGTCGGGCCCGCGTGCTCGACACCCCCCTGGCGCCGCTCCCGCCCGGGCTGGCCGGCCGCGCCGTCCTCCCGCTCCTCGGCAGCACCGCCGCCGAGCTGGCCGCCCTCGGCTTCCCCTCCGGGGCGGCGGTGGCCTGGGCGCGCGCCCTGGACGCGCTGGCCGCCGCCGTCGACCACCGGGCCCTGGCGACCCTGGCCCTCGGCGAGCTGGCCGGCGCCTGAGCCCCGCCGGCGGCGGACCGCGCGGCCGTCGCCCTGTGCGAAGATCGGCCCTCGCAGCCCCGGGAGGCCGACCATGCCCGTCTCCGCCGATCACGACCGCCCCCTTCGCGACGACGTGCGCCTGCTCGGCGCCCTGCTCGGCGAGGTCCTGCGGGCCCAGGAGGGCGAGGCCCTCTACGAGCGCGTCGAGGAGGTTCGCGCCCTCGCCAAGCGCATCCACGAGGCGGACGAGGGCCTGCGGGGCGGGGCGCGCGAGGCGCTGCGGGGCGTCCTCACCGGCCTCGACGACGAGGACGCCCGGCGGGTGGCCCGGGCCTTCGCCCACTTCCTCGCCCTCGCCAACATCGCCGAGCGCCACCACGTCATCCGCCGCCGCCGCGCCCACGAGCTCGACCCCGAGGGCCGGCCCCAGCGCGGCAGCCTCGCCGAGAGCCTGCGCCGCCTGCGCGACGCCGGCCACCCCCCCGAGGCCCTCGCCCTGTCTC
>WGAH01000608.1 GCA_015489145.1 Deltaproteobacteria bacterium | reverse complement strand
GTCCAGCACCACCACCACCCGCTCGCCGTCGGTGCGGAGGCCCACCGCGGCGCCGGGCGGCAGCGCCGGCAGCCGGGCGAGGACCCGGGCGATCTCGGGGCGGGCGAGGGCGCAGGCCGCCACCGGCACGAGCTCGTGGGAGCGGGGCCGGTGGTAGCCGGGCCGGCCGTCGCCGCCGACGCGCAGGCTGATCCGCGCCCGGTAGCCGAGGGTCCGGGGGGAGGGGTGGACCCGGTCGACGGGCCGCTCGAGGGCGGCGGCGACCCGCGCCACCTTGCGGGCCAGGGCGGCCTCGGCGCCCGCGGGCATCGCCGGGCAGCCGCCGCAGCGGGCGTGGATGGGACAGGGCAGGGGCTCGCTCACGGGTCACCTCGCGCCGGCGGCGACGCGGCCGGGCCAGCGGTTGTTATGCTCTCGGCGCTCCCGGGAGTAGGCATGCGCTCGCCCATCCTCGCGCTGGTCCCCGCGTCCACGGCCCTGGTGCTCGCCGCCTGCGAGCCGATGGAGCCCTCGGACAACCCCCTGGCCCCGGTCGCCGTCGAGGCGCCGTCGGCCGGCGGCTTCCAGCCGGACCCGGCCTTCGACTTCGAGCCCGTCGTCCTCCACAGCGAGGATCTCGCTCCCGGCGCCAGGGCCGGGGCGCCGGCCCCAGCGCCCGGCGCCGCCGAGGCCGGTTCCGGTGGGCCCGGCGCCGCCGAGGCCGGTTCCGGCGCGGCTCCGAGCGCCGCCGCTCCCGCCGCGCCGGCCCCCGCCAGCCAGGCCGTCAGGGTCCCGGTGCTCTCGGCCCTGCCCGCCGGCGCCTCCGCCACCGCCGCCTGGCCGGTGCGCCTGCTGACCACCCTCGACGACACGCAGCCGCCGCGGGCCATCCTCGGGCTCGCCGACGGCCGCGAGGTCGTGGTCAAGCCGGGCACGATGCTCCCCGACCAGGGCATCGTCGTGATGAGCGTCGGCCGGGGGCAGGTCCAGATCGCCCGCATCGCCGCCGAGGGCGACCACGCCACCGTGCGCGACCAGACGCTGACCGCCCAGTACGGCGGCTGAGCCCGCGCCCCCGGCGGGATGGCCGGGGGGCGGCGGGTTCTCGGCGGGTGTTGCAGAACGCGACAGCTACATGCGCTGGCGGAGCCGGCGCAGGGCGCCCACCTCGATCTGCCGGACGCGCTCGCGGGAGAGGCCGAGGCTCTTGCCGATGTCGGCCATGGTGCGGGCCTCGCGGCCGTCGATGCCGTAGTGGTTGAGGATGATGTAGCGCTCGCGCTCGTCGAGGACCTCGTCGAAGATCGCGCTGAAGCGCTCGAGGGCCTGCACGGTGACGGCGTGCTGCTCGGGGCGGGTCTCGCGGCCCTCGCCGGCGATGCGGTCGCCGACGCTCAGCCCGTCGTCGTCGGGCTGGTCGAGGCTGACCACGCCGCCCTGGGACAGCAGCAGCTCGGCGCGCTGGCGCTCGATGCCCACCTCGGCGGCCAGGTCGTCGAGGTCGTAGTCGGCGCCCATGCGCTCGAGGCGCTCGGCGGCCTGGTGGAGGTTGCGGATCTGCTCGACGGCGCCGCCGGGGAGGCGCACCATGCGGCCGGTGGTCTCGAGGGCGCGGGTCATCTGGGCGCGCACCCACCAGCGGGCGTAGGTGGCGAAACGGATGCCGCGGTCGGGGTCGAAGCGCTTGGCGGCGCGCATGAGGCCGATGAAACCCTCCTGGAGGAGGTCCTCCTCGCCCAGCAGCGAGCAGGCGAGCTTGCGGGCCTCGCCCCGGGCGATGCGCCGGGCCGACATGGCGAGGGTCCAGCGGAGGTCCTCGGCCTCCTTGAGGGCGCCGCGGGCCTCGGCGACGTAGGGGCGCAGCTCGGGGTCGGTGCGGGCGGCCTCGGCGGCGGCGGCCACGGCCTCGACGAGGCGATCCACCGAGCCGGCGCGGGTGCGCTCGTCGCGGCGGGGGCGGCGCCGGAGGATGCGCTCGGCCTCGTCGATGCCGGCGATGGCGTCCCGGGCCCGCATCTCGGCCTGCCGGATGCGCCGGGCCAGCTCGCACTCCTCCTCGG
>WGAH01000607.1 GCA_015489145.1 Deltaproteobacteria bacterium | reverse complement strand
GCGCCCTCTGGTCCGGCGGCGTGGCCCCCGGCGCCAGCGACCTGGGCTACATGCCCAACCTCGCGAAGGTGACGTGGTCGGGATCGACGCCGATGTGCGGGCTCAGCGGCAACGCCATGACCCTCACCCTGTACGCCGACCTCGAGGTGGAGGAGCTCTGGTTCCGCGAGGGCACCCTCATCGACAATGGCTACGACCTCGTCGTCACGGGCACGATGTCCACGCGGGTCCACAACTGGGTCTACGAGTTCAACGGGGCTGGCCCCCAGACCTTCGGGGGGGGCAACAAGTTCGTCCACAACCTCGAGCTGGGGCGGAACGGCGGCGCCCTGGTCTGGGCGCCCGGCGACGTGATCTCCGGCACGATCAGCACCTTCCTCGTCCGCAACGTCTGGCCGGACATCACCGTCACCCAGGTCACGGGGGCGGGCTACGACCTCTCCGCCGGCCTCACCCTGGACAACAGCGCGAGCACCGCGCTGGACCTCGGCAGCTCGAGCGCGTCCAGCCAGTCCGAGATCACGCTGAACTGGGACACCGGCGCCGCCATCGGCCCCGTCGACTGGACGCTGCGCTGGGCCGGCAACCACGTCGCCGACCTCCAGGCTCTCTACAGCAACGGCCAGATCATCATCGGCACGCTGCCCTCCGACATCGCCGCCTTCGACCCGACCACCGACATCTTCTACGACAGCACCGACGGCTACACCTACGTCGGCTTCCAGACGGTGGTGGACACGGACGGCGACGGCGTGACCGACGACGTGGACAACTGCCCCGACGACGCCAACGCCGACCAGGCCGACCTCGACGGCGACGGGCTGGGCGACGTCTGCGACAGCGATGCCGACGGCGACGGCGTGGACGCCTCGGTGGACTGCGACGACCTCGACGCGAGCGTGGGCGGCCCGAGCACCTGGTACGACGACAGCGACGGGGACGGCGTGGGCGACGACGCGGTCACGGTGGAGGCGTGCAGCCAGCCCTCCGGCTACGTGGCGACCGGCGGCGACCTGTGCCCGACCGAGGACGCGACCGGTTGGGACGTCGACGGCGACGGCTGCATCGACGACACCGACGGCGACGGCGTGCTCGACCCGGACGACACCTGCATCGACAGCGACTTCGGCTTCGACGCCACGGTGGACGGCTACGGCTGCACCATCGGCGACTACTGCGGCTGCGACGCCGCCGGCGTCGCGCTCCCGTCCGACGACGACGAGGACACGGACGAGGAAGCCGACGAGGACTCCGACGACGCCGAGGACTACGAGTTCGAGGAGTGCGCGGACGAGGCGATCCAGTACTTCTGGAAGTCCGACCTGATCACGAAGTCCGAGCGCAAGGACCTCAAGGACGCCGCCGAGGACTGGTGCGACACCGACGAGCACGGTGACTCGGAGGACGACGACAAGGACTCCGACGAGGGCAAGGACGGTCCGAGCTGGCAGGGGGACGACGGCGCCGCGGCCGCCTCGTCCGGCTGCAGCAGCGTGCCGGGCACCCCGGTGGGTCTCCTCGGCCTGAGCGCCCTCGCGGGCCTCGCCCTCCTGCGTCGCCGCGACTGATCCCCACCCCGCGGAGTGCCGGGAACGCCTGCCCGGTGCTCCTGGCCCCCGGCCCACGCGGTCGGGGGCCTTCTTCGTCTCGGGCGAGCGGGCCGGGGATCAGCCGCCGTCGGCGCTGGCGGTGGCGGCGCCGGCGATGGGCGGGAGGAGCCCGGCCCGGAGCAGCGTCTCGCCCATGGCCCGGGCGGCGAGGTAGTTGCCCTCGGAGGTGTGGTGGCCGGGGCTGTCGGGGAGGCGGTAGCGCGGCGCGAGGCCGCCGAGGGCGCGGAAGGGCGTGGCGTAGTCGAGGTAGAGGAGCCGGCCCGCCTCGGCATGGCGCTTCACCACGGCGTCGTAGCGCTCGGGAAGCGGGTTCGTGTTGCAGGGGAAGACGACGACCAGCCGGAAGCCGCGGCGCCGGGCGAGCTCCTCCATGCGGTCGAGGACGGCGTCGAGGTCGTCGGGCGGCACGCGCACCTCGTCGGATTCCTGGTCGGGCTGGCCCGCGGCCCCGAGCACCTCCTGGGCGGAGGGGGGCGTGTCGGACGGGCCGCGAAGCTCGACGATGCCCCGGCGCAGGAGGCGGAAGAGGCGGCTGTGGCGGGTCAGGAAGCCGGTGAGCCAGGAGTCGAGGCCGGGATCGAGGCTCTCGAGGTCGGTGCGCTCGGCGCGGCGGAAGTTGTGGTGGGCCAGCTCGAGGATCACGATGTCCGGCGCGTAGCGGAGGCCGAGGCGCTCGAACAGGCCGAGGCTCTGCACCGAGGAGTAGCCGGGCATGCCGGCGTCGATGACCCGCCACTTCCCGGCGCCGTAGGTCTCGGCGAGGATCTTTTCGAGCCAGGCGCTCACGTCCTCGCCGTCGTCCACCCCCCATCCGAGGATGCGCGAGTCGCCGAGCCAGAGGATGGTCTTCATGCCGGCGGGGGCGGGGCCGGGGGGCCAGCGGGTACGCAGCCCGTCGGCGTTGGTGCTCAAGGCGAAGGTGCGTCCGCTCTCCCGCATGGGAAACGGCTCCCCGTCGAGGTTGGGCGGGAGGGTCCAGCGCAGGCCCTTCGTCACGACGTAGGTCGGCCCGCCGCCGGCGCCGAGCAGCGCCAGGACCCCCTCGGCGAGGGCGAAGAAGGCGGCGACCACGATGGCGGCGAAGACGAGCCGGCGGCGGCGGGGGATCGGGTTCACGGTGCGTTCCTCGCCGGCGAGCCTACCACGCCCTGACATCGGGCTGACAAGTGGCGGATCGCCGGGAAGCGCGCGAACCTCAGGCCCGGCCGACCTCGCGCCACAGCAGCGTCTCGATGAAGCCGGCGCCCTTCATGGCGCCGAGGGCGCCGGCGCGCACGGCTTCCTCGTCGTAGCGGTCCACGCCGTCGGCCGGGCGCTCCGGGTCGAGGATCGCCACCGGCACCGGGGCCGCCTGGTGGTCGCCGCGGGCCACCGGCGTGAGGTGGTCGGGCAGCACCGCGACGGCGACGGGCTCCGGACGGCGGGCGATGCCGTCGAGGATCGGGGCGACGAGGCGCCCGTCGATGTCCTCGATGCAGCGGAGCTTGAGGTCGAGATCGCGGGCGTGACCGGCCTCGTCGGCGGCCTCCACGTGCACGAAGACGAGGTCGTGGGCGTCGAGGGCGGCCAGCGCCGCTTGGGCCTTGCCCTCGTAGTTCGTGTCGTGCAGGCCGGTGGCGCCCTCGACCTGGACCGGCGTCATGCCGGCGTAGATGCCCAGGCCGAAGATGAGGTCCACCGCCGAGATCACCGCGCCGCGCACCCCGAAGCGCTCCTGGAGGGTGGGCATGGCGGGCTTGAAGCCCGGCGCCCAGGGCCAGGCGAGGTCGGCGGTGCGGCGACCGGCGGCGCGGCGGGCGCGGTTGACCGGGTGGTCGCGCAGCACGGGCCCGGAGGCCTCGACGAGCGCGTTCAGGCGGTCGGCGGTGGCGG
>WGAH01000606.1 GCA_015489145.1 Deltaproteobacteria bacterium | reverse complement strand
TGCAGCCGGCCGTCCGCCACCTTCCAGCGCCCCTCGGCGGGCCGAGCTACCGGCCCGCCGAGGGGCGCCGGAAGGTGGCGGACGGCCGGCTGCACGTCGAGATCGGCGAAGAGAGCTGGAGCTGGACGGTGGCCGCCGACGGCACGCTCCGCGACCGCGCGGGGGTGCGCTTCCGGGAGACGCCCCCCGAGTGCAGCGCGTGACGCGCGCCGCGGTTGAGGTAGGAGGCGGGCGTCCGCGGAGAACCCCATGAACAAGCGCGCCCTGGCGCCGGTCCTGCTCGCCGTCCTCCTCGACCTGCTCGGCTTCGGCCTCGTCATCCCGCTGCTGAGCTACTACGCCGAGGGCACCGGCGCCTCGCCGGTGCAGGTCACCCTGCTCATGGCCTGCTACTCCCTGGCGCAGTTCGTCTTCGCCCCGGCCTGGGGGCGCCTGAGCGACCGGGTGGGCCGCCGGCCGGTGATGCTCGCGAGCATCGGCGCCACCGCGGCCTTCCTCACCCTGTTCGGCCTGGCGGACTCCCTGTGGGCCCTGTTCCTGTGGCGCACCCTGCACGGCGCCGCCGCCGCCAACATCTCGACGGCCCAGGCCTGCGTCGCCGACGTCACCACCCCCGAGAACCGGGCCAGGGGCATGGGGCTCATCGGCGCCTCCTTCGGCGTGGGCTTCACCCTCGGGCCCTGGCTCGGCGGCGAGCTGTCCCACTTCGGCCTCGCGGTGCCGATCTTCGTCGCCGCCGGCCTGAGCGCGCTGAACTTCGCCCTCGCCCTCGCCTTCCTGCCCGAGACGCGCAACCCCGCCACCCGGGCCCCCCGGCGCACGATCAACCCCGCCGTCTTCCTGGAGGTGGCGCGCCACCCGGTCGTCGGGCGCGGGGTGGTGCTCACCTTCGTGATGACCGTGGCCTTCGCGATGATGGAGTCCACCTTCGCCCTGTTCGCCGAGCACGCCCGCGGCCTCGACGCCGCCCACGTCGGCCGCATGTTCGGCGTCGCCGGGGTCGTGACCATCCTCGTGCAGGGCGGGCTCATCGGCCGGCTGGTGAAGCGCTTCGGCGAGCGCCGCCTCGTGCCGGCGGGGCTGGGCCTGCTCACCGCCGGGCTGCTCCTGCTCCCCGAGGCGCCGCCGGTGCTGGCGATGGTCGCCGTGTTCAGCCTCATCGCCGTCGGCCAGGGCATCGCCACCCCGAGCCTCCAGTCCCTCGTGAGCAAGGGCGCCGACGACGCCGAGCAGGGCTTCGTCCTCGGCACCAACCAGTCGATGGCGGCGCTGGCCCGCGTGGTCGGGCCGGTGATCGGCGGCTGGTGCTTCACCGGGCTGGGCGAGCCGGCCCCCTTCCTCGCCGCCGGCGGCGTGCTGGCCCTGGCGGCGGTGCTCAGCCTGTTCGCCTTCCCGCGGCCGGCCCGCGAGGCCGAGACCCCCGCGGCGGCGCGCTGAGGCGGGCCTTCAGCCGAGGCGCGCCAGCACGCGCTCGAGCCTGTCGAAGAAGAAGCGGTTGTCGTCCTCGTTGGAGATGCTGACCCGGGCGTGGTCGGGAAAGCCGAAGATCCAGCCGGGCCGCACGATGACGCCCTCGCGCATCAGCGCCTCGCAGATCGGCCGGGCGTCGCGGCCGAAGTCGATCCAGGCGAAGTTGCCCTGGGTCGGCGGCATCGACAGGCCGAGGCGACGGGTGTGCTCCTCGAAGAAGCGCCGGCCGGCGATGACCTGCTCCCGGGCGCGGCGGATGTGCTCGTGGTCGTCGAGGGCGGCGAGCGCGGCGGCCTGGGCCAGCGCGTTCACCGAGAACTTCACGCGCAGGCTGCCGAGCACGCGGGCGAGCTCCGGGTGCATGACGCCGTAGCCGACGCGCAGCCCGGCGAGCCCGACGATCTTGGAGAAGGTGCGGAGCACCACGACGTTGGGCACCCCCTCGCGCACGTAGCGGAGGCCGTCGCAGGGGTCGGGGTGGTCGACGAAGTGGTGGTAGGCCTCGTCGAGGACGACGATGGCGCGCCCGTCCACCTCGCCGAGGAACCACTCGATCTCGCGCCGGGACAGGTAGGTGCCCGCCGGGTTGTTGGGGTTGTCGATCCAGACGATCTTGGTGCGCTCGTCGATGGCCGCGGCCATGGCGCGAAGGTCGTGGCGGTGCTCGGGGTGCTCGACCTGCACCGCCTCGGCGGCGTACATCTGCGCCATGATCGGGTAGATCATGAAGCCGGGCCGCCCCATGATCGCCTTGTCGCCCGGGTCGAGGAGGGCCTGGGCGAGCAGGTAGATCACCTCGACGGCGCCGTTGCCCACGACGATCCACTCCGGCGGCACGCCGTGGTCCTCGGCGAGGCGGCGCTTGAGGTAGAAGACCGAGTCCTCGGGGTAGAGCCAGAGGCGGTCGAGCTGCTCGAGGATCGCCTGCTTCGCGAGGGGGCTGGTGCCCGCGGTGTTCTCGTTGGAGGCCAGCTTCACGATCCGCATGTCGGGCCCCACGCCGAGCTCCCGGCGCAGCTCCGCGATGGGCTTGCCGGGGACGTAGGGGCGGACGGCGCGAAGGTGGGGTCGGACGAAATCCGCGATGCCAGCCATGCAGCCCTCCCGCCTCCTGCTAACCGGTCCCCCGCCGCGCCGGTGCGGGGGGGCTCACCAGGACCACACCTCGAGCGGCCCCTCGACGTTGTCGTCCTCGTCCGACTCCGCGACGTTGTCGTAGCCGTCGACCAGCACCCAGCTCGCGCAGCCTGCGCACCACGCGTCGATGAGGAAGTCCGCCCAGGTGGTGCCGCCAGCCGACAAGCCCGCGACGGTCGTGTAGTCGTCACCGTCCTCGTACAGCTCGGGCGCGTCGTCCCGGTCGACGAAGAGGTCGACGTAGAACCAGTCCGCGTCCTCGTCCCCGTCGTTGGTCACGTCCACGAAGTAGTAGAGCAGCCCGTCCTCGTCGACGGTGCAGTCAAACCAGCTCACGGTGAGATCCGGGCCGCCCGAGCCCGTTCCGCTCCCCTCGCCCACCGTGGCGGCGAGGGCGTTGTCGGACTCGTCGGACTCGGCCACGTCGTCGTTGGTGTCCGCGAGGATCCACACCTCGTGCGCTCCGGCCGCCACCTCGATGGAGAAGGAGAGGTCGAGGTCCTCGCCGGGGCCGAGGTAGTCGACCCAGGTCCAGTCCTCGCCGACCTCGCCCACCTCGGGCTGCCCGCCGGGGTCGACGAAGACGTCCACCCAGAAGTCGGAAGCTCCGAGCCCGCCCTCGTTTCGCACCGTCACCGCCAGGTCGAGAACCCCGCCCGCGACCCCGCCGGAGGCTGCGGCGACGAGGAGGTCGGGCGCCGCCTCCTCGTCCGCCTCTGTGACCGTGACCGGCACCGGGTCGCTGGCGAGGCCCTCCCACTCCACGTGGACC
>WGAH01000605.1 GCA_015489145.1 Deltaproteobacteria bacterium | reverse complement strand
GTTCGAGCCCGGTCGTGCCCCGACGTTGATCAGCGTCGAGCGGCTGCGCCAGGAGCTTGCCGCCGTGTTCGGCGGGCGGCGCATCGACCTCGCGACGCCCGATGGGCTGAGCCCCCATGTGCGCGAGGCCGTGCTCGCCACCGCGCAGGTTCGGTATGCGGCCTGAGCGCGATCGGCTGCGGCTTCGGCACATGCTCGACGCCGTCGAGGCGGCGATGGGGTATGCGGAAGGGCGGTCTCGGAGCGATCTCGATGCCGACGCGATGCTTCGAGACGCGCTGGTCCTCCAGGTGCAGGTGATCGGCGAGGCCGCCAGTCGCGTGGGCGCCGATACGCGGCACGCCGCACCGGAGATCCCGTGGCACGAGTTGCGGGCGATGCGCAATCGCCTCGTGCACGAGTACTTTCGAGTTGACCTCGACCTTCTTTGGGGCACCGTGGAACGGGACCTGCCGGCGTTGCGCCGAGGCCTTCGGGAGCTGCTCGGAGAGGGCGGGCGGTAGTCCCCCAAGGGGTGGAAGGCGCGCCGCGGGCGCTCAGCGCGGCGGGAGGCCGAGGGCGGCGCGGGCGGCGGCGAGGCGGGCGACGGGCACGCGGTAGGGGGCGCAGCTCACGTGGTCGAGGCCGGCGGCGTGGAAGAAGGCCACCCCGGCCGGGTCGCCGGCGTGCTCGCCGCAGGCGCCGACGACGAGGCGGGCGTTGGCGTGGCGCCCCCGGGAGGTGCCCAGGCGCACCAGCTCGCCGACCCCCTCCTCGTCGAGGGTGGCGAAGGGGGAGTCGGCGAGGATGCCGCGCTCGAGGTAGGCGGGCAGGAAGCTGCCGATGTCGTCGCGGGAGAAGCCCCAGACGAGCTGGGTGAGGTCGTTGGTGCCGAAGCTGAAGAAGTCCGCCTCGCGGGCGATGGCCTTGGCCGCCAGGCAGGCGCGGGGCACCTCGATCATCGTGCCCACCCGGTAGCGCATCCGGCAACCCCGGGCGCCGAGCACCTCCTCGGCCACCTCCACCACCTCCCGGCGGCAGGTGGCGAGTTCCTCGGCGGTGCTCACGAGCGGGATCATGATCTCGGGGCGCACGTCGCCGCCCTCGCGGGCCACCTCGCAGGCGGCCTCGAAGATCGCCCGGGTCTGGGCCCGGTAGACCTCCGGCGCGGTGACGCCGACGCGGACGCCGCGATGGCCGAGCATGGGGTTGACCTGCGCGAGCGCGCCGAGGCGGGCGGCGAGGACCTCGTCCCGGATGCCGAGATCCCGCGCCACCTGGTCGAGGTCCTCGGCGGCGTGCGGCAGGAACTCGTGGAGCGGCGGGTCGAGGAGGCGAATCGTGACCGGGTGGCCGTCCATGGCCCGGAAGATGTCGGCGAACATCGCCCGGTGATCCGGGAGCACCCGCGCCAGGGCCGCCTCGCGCTCCCGGGGCGTGTCGGCGACGATCATGAGGCGCATCGCCGCGAGGGCCTCGGGGGTGAAGAACATGTGCTCGGTGCGGCAGAGGCCGATGCCCCGGGCGCCGAGCTGCCGGGCGCGGCGGGCCTCGTCGGGGGTGTCGGCGTTGGCGCGCACGGTCATGAGGGCGGCGTGGTCGGCCCAGGCCAGCAGCTCGTCGAGGGCGTCGAGGTCCTCGGCCGGGGGCACGATGGGGAGGCGCCCGGCGAGGACGGCGCCGGTGTCGCCGTCGATGGTGAGCCAGTCGCCCTCGGCCAGGCGGCGGCCGTCGAAGACCACCGCGCCGCGCTCGACCGCCAGGGAGCGGCAGCCGACCACCGCCGGCCGGCCGAGCCCCCGGGCCACCACCGCCGCGTGGGAGCCTCGGCCCCCCCGGCGGGTGAGCACCCCGGCCGCCGGCACGAGCAGGCCGATGTCGGTGGGGGCCAGGGTGCGGCGCACGAGCAGGAAGGGCTCGCCGCGCTCGCGGTACTCGGCGGCGGTGCGGGCCGACAGGCTGATGCGGCCCGTCGCCGCCCCGGGGGAGACGCCGAGGCCAGCGCCTCGTGGCGGGAGAGGATGCCGGCGTGGACGAGGTCGCGGGCGATTCGCACGGCGGCGGCGGGCGCCCGGGGAGCCGGCTGGGCCTGGAGCAGCCACAGCGCCCCCTCCTCGACGGTGAACTCGACCTCCACCGCGTCCCGGAGCGTGTTTTCGAGGGTGTCCAGCGCGGAGCGCAGCGGCTCGCGGACCGCCTCGGGCGCCGCGTCGAGGCCGGCGGCCGGCGCCGCGTGGCGGTCGCGGCCCTGGGCGCCGGGCCGAAAGCGCAGGACCGCGCGGGGCCGACCGTCTTCGGGGTCGCGGGAGAGGGCGTCGCCGGTGCCGGAGGCGGCGCCCCGGTTGCCGAAGACCATCGCCTGCACCGTGACGGCCATGCCCTCGGGCAGGCCGGCCTTGCGCCGGTGGTAGCGGGCGCCGGGGGCGTCGTGGCTCGCGAAGGCCGCCCGCACCGCCTCCCGCACCTGCTCCCGGGCGTCCTCGGGGGGCGCCTCGCCGTCGAGGGCGGCGCTCAGCAGGGCCCAGCGGGACGCGGCGTCCGGGCCCTCGGCGACGGCCCGGGCCAGGCGCGCGGGGGGCGCGCCGAGCACCTGCTCGCCGTAGCCCCGGAGGAAGCGCACGGCGGTGTCGAAGGCGAAGGCGCGGTCCTCGGCGGCCAGCGCCGCCAGGACGGCGGTGGTGAGGCCCACGTCGAGGAGGGTTTCCGCCAGGCCGGGCAGGGGGACGGCGGCGTCGGGGCGCACCGAGACGAGCAGCGGCGCGGCCGGGTCGCCGAGCCGGCGGCCGGAAGCGGCCTCCAGCGCGTCGAGGGCGGCGTCGAGGGCCTCGGCCAGGGGACCCTCGACCTCCTCGCCGGCTTCGCGCCAGGCGGCGAAGGCGGCGGCGGTGAGGGTGAAGCCCGGGGGCACCGGCAAGCCGGCCTCGGCGGCCAGCGCCAGCCCGGCGGCCTTGTGCCCGACCACCCGGGGGTCGCGGCTGGCGCCGAGGGAAAGGACGAGGGGAATCGCGTCGGCCATGCCCGGCGCCTATCCGAGCCGCCGGCGAGCCGCTGGAAGGGGGCTGGAGGTACGGGAGGCGGGTGACGCGGCGGGATGCGGCGTCTCTCGTGGCATCGCGACCCCGGTCCGGCGCCTCCGCGCGCCGCTACTTCTTCTTCTTGTCCGGCTCCGGGCAGGCCGCCTGGATCGCCTCGAGGTCGGACTCGGTCGGGGTGAGCTTCGTCGTCCGCCAGGCGAGCACGAGGGGGTGGCCGCCGGCCGGGCGGGCGGTCAGGGTGCGGTCGTCGAGGCGCTCGACCGTCCAGCCCTCGGGGGCCTCGACCTGCTCGCCCCAGCCCTCCGGGTCGCGCAGCTCGGCGGCGTCGGCCGTCCAGGTGTCGCTCACCAGGCGCACGCCGTTGAGGTTGCCCCGGGCGCACCAGGCGTCGTGCAGGGCGGCGATGCAGGCCTCGTCGAGGACGCGGTCGGCGCTGCCCGGGGTGACGCTGCGGTGGGCGGGCTCGAGCAGGGCGAGCTCGACGGGCTGCCGGCGGCCCCGCCGCAGGGCGGGCAGCGGGATGAAGGCCTCGATCTCGCCGGCCTCCACCGCCAGGCTGCGCGCCGGGCGGCGCTTGCGCGACCAGTCGGGCCAGGGCTCGCTCTCGGCGAGGAAGTCGAGTTCCCGCACGCAGGCCTCGGCGGGCACGAGGACCGTGCCCTCGCGGGCGTCGACGAGGGCGCCGGGGTCCACGTCGGCGCGGGCCGGGGCGAGGGGCTGGCAGTCGCCGCAGTGGAGGATGGCCGGGGGGCGGCCGGCGAGGGCGATGCCGGTGGCGAGCATCCAGGCGATCATGGCGACCTCCTCGCCGGGAACATAGCCGGATCAGGTGGACAGGACCGTGAAGTCGGCGATGGCCCGGAAGGCGTCGGCGACGGCGCGCAGCAGGCCCAGGCGGTTGCGGCGCACCTCCGGGTCGTCGGCCATGACGAAGACCTCGTCGAACAGGCGATCCACGGCCGGCCGCAGGGTGGCGAGGCGGGCGAGGGCGCCGCGGTGGTCGAGGGCCTCGGCCAGGGCGCGGGCCTCGCCGGCCACGCGCTCCAGCTCGGCGGCCAGGGCGCGCTCGGCGGGCTCGGCGAGGGCCGCCGGGTCGAAGCCCGGATCGGCGTGGTCCTTCGTCAGCCCCATCACCCGCTTGAAGGTGGTCTTGATCGCGGCGTACTCGGGGCTGCGCGCCAGCTCGGCCATCGCCTCGACGCGCGAGGCCAGGGCGGTGAGGTCGCGGTCGCCGGTGGCGAGCACCGCGTCGACCACGTCGGTGGGATGCCGCTCGAGCTGCTGGGCGCGGAAGCGGGTGAGGCAGAAGTCGACGAGATCCGGCCCCACCTCGAAGGCCCCCATCCCCAGCAGCTCGGCGAGATCGAGGCGCAGGCCGGCATCGACCACCAGCAGGGCGAGGCCGTGGGCGGCCCGGCGCAGGCCGAGGGGGTCGGCGGAGCCCTTGGGCTTGAGGCCCTGGGCGAAGCAGCCGGCGAGCGTGTCCACCCGGTCGGCGAGGGCCACCGCCCGCCCCTCGGGGGTGGTGGGCAGGGCGTCGCCGGAGAACCGCGGCAGGTAGTGCTCCTCGATGGCGAGGGCGACGGCGCCGGGCAGGCCCTCGCGCTCGGCGAGGAGGCGGCCGACGTGGCCCTGCAGCTCCGGGAACTCGCCCACCATCTGCGTGCAGAGGTCGGCCTTGGCCAGCCGCCCGGCCGTCTCGGCGTGATCCGGGTCGGCGCCGAGGAGCGGGGCGAGGGCCCGGGCGAGGGCGGCGATGCGCTCGGCCTTGTCGGCCATGGTGCCGCCCTTGCGGATCCAGCGCATGTCCGCCAGCCCGCGGGCGTGCTCGGCGAGGGGGAGCTTGCGGTCCTCGGCGTAGAAGAAGCGGGCGTCGTCGAAGCGGGCGGCGACCACCCGGGCGTTGCCCCGGGCGATGGTGGCGGCCACCTCGGGCTCGCCGGCGGCCGGGTGGTTGGTCACGACGAGGAAGCTCGACAGCAGCCGGCCGTCGGCCTCGAGCGGGAAGGTGCGCTGGTGGAGCTTCATCGCCTCGACGAGCAGGCGCGGGGGCAGCTCGAGGAGGGCCTCGTCGAAGGTGGCCCGCACCACCACCGGCCACTCCACCAGGTCGACCACCTCGTCGACGAGGTCGAGGTGGGCCTCGACCGAGGCGCCCAGCGCGGCGGCCTCCCGGCGCAGGTCGGCGAGGATGCGCGCCCGGCGGGCCTCCCGGTCGGGCTCGACGTGGTGGGCCCGCAGCCCCTCCACCCAGCTCGCGGCGTCGCGCACCTCGAAGGGCCCCGGGCTGAGGCGGTGGCCCAGGGTGCGCGCGCCGGCCTCGACGTGGGCGATGCGCGCCGGGATCACCGCGCCGTCGTAGAGGGCGACGAGGCCGTGGATCGGTCGGGCCCAGGCGATGCGGTGGTCGCCCCAGCGCATGGTCTTGGGGAAGGGGATGCCGAGGACGGCCCGCTCCAGGCCGGCGGCCACCAGCTCGACGGTGCGCTCGCCGCCGGTGCGGACCCGGGCGGCGACGACCCGGCCCTTGGGGGTCTCGACGATCTCGAGGTCGGCCACGTCCACCCCGCGCCCGCGGGCGAAGCCCAGGGCGGCCCGGGTCGGCTGCCCGTCGCGGAAGGCGGCGGCCTCGGGAGGCCCGGTGACGAGCTTCTCCTCGGCGGGGCGGCCCTCCGCGACCTCGACGGCGACGGCGATCCGGCGGGGGGTGGCCCAGCGGCGCACCGCGCCTCGCTCGACGCCCCGCAGCAGGTCGAGCAGGCCCTTCTCCAGCCCGGCGACCGCCATCTCGACGAAGCGGGCGGGGAGTTCCTCGCAGCGGACGGCGACGAACAGCTCGTGCATGGGGCTCACCGGGCACCTCCCTCGTCGGCGGGCAGGCCGAGCCAGGCCCGGGCGGCCCCGAGGGCCAGGGCCCGGATGCGCCCGATGTAGCGCGCCCGCTCGGCCACGCTGATCGCCCCGCGGGCGTCGAGCAGGTTGAAGGTGTGCGAGGACTTCATGCACCAGTCGTAGGCGGGCAGGGCCAGCCCGGCGGCGGCCAGGCGCCTCGACTCGGCCTCGCAGCCCTCGAAGATGCGGAACAGCAGCTCGGGGTCGCTCTCCTCGAAGTTGTAGCGGGACTGCTCGACCTCGTTGCGGTGGAAGACGTCGCGGTAGGTGATGCCGTCGACCCACTGGAGGTCGAAGACGTTTTCGACCCCCTGCAGGTACATCGCCAGGCGCTCGAGGCCGTAGGTCAGCTCGACGGTGATCGGGTCGAGGTCGAAGCCGCCGCACTGCTGGAACCAGGTGAACTGCGTGATCTCCATGCCGTCCAGCCAGACCTCCCAGCCGAGCCCCCAGGCGCCGAGCGTGGGCGACTCCCAGTTGTCCTCGACGAAGCGCAGGTCGTGGCGGGACAGGTCGATGCCGATCGCTTCCAGGCTGCCGATGTAGCGGTCCTGGATGTCGTCGGGGCTCGGCTTGATCACCACCTGGTACTGGTAGTAGTGGCCGAGCCGGTTCGGGTTGTCGCCGTAGCGGGCGTCGGCCGGCCGGCGGCAGGGCTGGACGTAGGCGGCCCGCCAGGGCTCGGGGCCCAGGGAACGCAGGAAGGTGGCCGGGTGGAAGGTGCCCGCGCCGACCTCCATGTCGAGGGGCTGCAGGATGGCGCAGCCCTGGTCGGCCCAGTAGCGCTCGAGGCGCAGGATCAGGTCCTGGAAGTTCATCGCGCCCGCTGCCTCCGGGGGGTCGGGGAGCGCGGCCCCTAACCCGGCGGCTTCAGCGGCGGGCGGCGCGGACGGTGGGGCGGTTCCAGACGGTGGCCGCCCAGACGGCGATGGGCAGGCCGGCGAGGCAGCAGCCCGGCGTCAGCGCGGCGTAGATCATCGCCCACCAGGGAAGCGGGCCCTTCTTGACCTTCTTGTAGGCGAGGGCCCCGAAGACCGCGCCCAGGCCGCCCAGCAGGAGCAGGGCCGCCCCCACGAGGCTGACGATCAGCCCCGTCACGCGATCGCGGTACCACAGCACGATGCTGGCGGCGTTGAGGATGAGCAGCCCGCCCTCGAGCATGCCGAGCCCCGCCATCGTCAGCAGGGCGGCCCCGGGAGCGGCGACGATGCGCCGGGCCTGGACGTGGGCGACCTCGGCGGCCCCCTGCGCGCCGAGGCGGGCGACCTCGGCGGCGGCGGCGGCGCTCAGGTAGGTGGGGTCGCTGCCCTTGCCGGCGGTCGCCACCGGACCCCCGGCGGTCCAGGCGGCGGCGACGGGGACCTCGTGCTGGCTGCCGTCGGGCGCGGCACCGGGCTGGGCGGCGCCGGGCCGGGCCGCCCCGGGCGCGGCGGGTGGCGCCGGCGCGTCGAGCCACCAGCCCTCGGCCGGGCCGTGGGTGAGGGGGCGGTTGGTCTGGATGCGCTCGCGCAGGAAGTTCAGGAGCAGGAACGAGCAGGGCTCGCCCTCGACGTCGGGGATGCCGGCGCGCTGGGCCCAGCTCACCTCGCCGCCCTGGAGGCGCCACCGCACGAACTCCGGCACGTAGGCGGTGAGCGCCTGGTGCACGTAGCCGGCCGCCCACAGGGGGTTGGCCGGGTCGTAGGGGAACTCCTGGAAGTAGTTGGCCTCGGGGCAGCGCAGCACGACCTTCCAGGCGCCGTCCTCCTCGCGGACGAGGCGGGCCTGGAACTGGTAGGTGCCGTCGTCGGGCACCACCCGGCCGTCGGCCGCGGCGGGCACCTCGATGGTGAGGCCGGCGCGGCCCTCCGTCTCGACCAGCTCGGAGAGGTTGATGCCGCCGGGGGCTCCCGGCGGCACGTGGCCGCCCGCCCGGGTGAGGTCGGGCCAGCCGTACTCGATCATGCCGCGGATGAACCAGGCGTGGGGTTCGTCGAAGCTGGCGAAGGCCCTGCCCACGATCCCCCTCCTCGGCCGCCGGCGGGCCGCCGACCGCGCGCGATCAGTCCTTGAAGATGCTGTTCAGGAAGGCCAGGCCGTTCTCGTTCTCGCCGATCGGCTGGCCGCTCTGGAGCTTCTGGCCGAGGAGGTAGGCGTCGTAGGCGGTGATCCAGGGCACGATGAAGCCGAGGCAGAGGCAGGAGAGGACGAGGGTGGCGACGATGGAGATGATGCCCTTCTTCTGCTGGCCCATCATCAGGTAGCCGACCCCGCCGAACAGGAAGAGGTTGAGCAAGGCCACCACGATGGGGTTGGTGTCCGGCTTGGTGATCATTTCGCCCATGTCTGCCTCCTGTGCTGCCGCCTCGGCTCCGCGCCGGGCGCTGCCTGGTTCGCGCGGGGTGGTAACACGGAGCCGACCCCTTGGGGCGCCTCGCTCCACGCGCGAGGCTACGCCAGGGCGGTTGGGAAGGGCAAGGGCCGCCGGCGCTCGCGGGGGCTACTCCTCGACGGTGATGAGGGCCGCGTACATCGGGAAGACGCCGCCTTCCGGCAGGTAGCCCACGTAGAGCGACTCCTCGGTCTGCTCCTCGGTGATCGCGGCGAGGACGCGGACGGTGATCGGGCCGGCCGGCACGCCGAAGACGGCGAAGCGGCCGGTGGCCCCGGTCTCGGTGGCGTCGGGGTCGGCGTTCCCGTCGTCGTCGAGGTAGCAGGCCGACCACTCCTCGCCGGCGCCGTCCTGCACGGTCACGGTGGCCGTGGTCACGACGGGCCAGGTGTCCACCGGGTCGCTCACCGGCAGCCAGAAGCGGACCTCCCCCTCGACGATGCCGGTGGCGCCGGCGTCTCCGCCGGTGTCCCCCGCCGTGGCCGCGCAGTCGCCGAAGGTCTCGCGCAGGGCCTCGACCTCGGCCTCGGAGCGCAGCCACAGGGCGCCGTCGGGCACGGCGACGTCCTCGGTGCCGGCCATGGTCGAAAACGCGGTGGGGGCGTAGCCCTCGCCGTCGAGGGCGAAGAAGACCGCCTGGCTCGCCGCCGCCCGCACCGAGAAGGCGCCCTCGGCGTCGGCGGTCGTCTCGTCGACGAGCTCGAGGGCGGCGTTCCGGGTGGCGACCCCGGCGCCGCCCACCGCCGTGGCGTCCTCGTCCGGGCCGTCGAAGACGGTGCCGGTGAAGGTGACGGTGTCGGGGAGGGTCCAGCAGGCGGCGAGGAGGAGGGCGATCACGGGCATCACTCGGCGGGAAGGGCGGCGTAGATCGCGCTGAGCAGGTCGCCGCCCCGCGCGGGCCAGGTGGTGGAGAAGGCGCGACCGTCGGCGGCGGTCACCGAGAGGGTGACCGGGCCGGGGGCGAGGTTCACGGCGAGGAAGAGGTCGACCCGGTCGGTGGCCTCGACCAGGGTGCCGTCGTCCTCGACGGCGTAGCGCAGCACCGTCGCCTCGGCGCCCTCGCCGTCCACCACCGCGATGTCGGCGCCGGCCCAGGCCTCGGGGTCGAGGGGCTCGCCCCACAGGTGCGCCACCGCGCCGTCGGCGAGGGGGACGACCTCGGTGCCGGGCAGGGTGGCGGAGACGGAGGCGAGGAAGTCGTCGAGCCACCCGAGCTCGCGGGTGAACAGCGCCCCCTGCATCCAGTAGGCCCGCCCGGTGGGGGTGCGGCCGCGCCACACCATCGTCGCGAGGGCCGGGTCGGCGTCCTCGGCGCCGGCGACGCGCACCGTCACCTCGACGTCCACCGGCACGCGCACCTGCCACCACCCGGGGCTGTCGGGCCAGGGCTGGGTGGCGGTGGCGGCGGAACCGTCGGACAGGACGAGGGGCTCGCCGTCCTCGTCGAGAAACTCGACGTTTCCGTCGGTGAGCTCCTCCGTCGCGCCCTCGGAGGGCAGGTCGGCGAGCACCACCCCGGCCCAGTTCACCTCGACGGGGTCGACGCGCTGCTCCTCGAGCAGGGCGCAGGCGAGCGGGAGGAGGACGAGCCAGGACACCATGGCCCCAGGCTATCCCCCCGCGGGGGGGCCGGCGATGGCGGCGAGCACCCGCCGAGAGCGCAGGGCGCGGCCGAGGTGGGCCTCGATGGCGTCGGCGAGGAGCCACCGGGGGCCCGGCGGCGGCGCCGCGTCGACCAGCTCCCGCAGGGGGGTGCGCCGGGCGGCCTCCACCGCCTCGGTCCAGCCCGGCGGGACCGGGGTGGCGCCCGCCTGGCAGGCCGGGTGGACGGCGCCGCCGGCCCAGGGGGCGAAGGCCCGCTCCTCGCCGGCGTCGAAGGGCCGCCCGCAGCCGGCGCAGCGGTCGAGGGCCGGGCGGAGGCCGGCGAAGGTGAGGGCCTTGGCCTCGAAGGCCATGCGGAACAGGGGCGAGGGGGGCGCCGTCACCGAGTCGAGGAGCACGCCCGCCACGTCGAGGAGGCCGAACAGGCGCGGCTCGGGGTGGTGGGGACGGGCCAGGGCGCCGGCCACCTCGGCGGTGTAGGCGAGCAGGCCGAGGCGCTCCACGTCGCCGTGGGCGTGCAGGCGGCCGTCGAGGAGCCGGGCGGCGTCGAGGTGCCACAGCTCCCCCCGACCCGGGCGCAGGGCGGCCTCGACCTTGTTGCCGAGGTCGAGGGCGCCGCCGAAGCGCCGCCGGGAGCTGCGGGCCCGGCGGGCGAGGGCGGCGACGAGGCCGTGGTCGGGGCTCAGCAGGCGCACCACCCGGTCGGCCTCGCCGAAGTCGACCAGGCCGACGACGATGGCCGGGGCGTGCTCGGGCGGGGCGCGGCCCATCGCGGCGCCCTCAGTGGCCGAGCAGCGCGGCGGCGGAGGCGAAGTAGACGAGGAGGGCGGCGATGTCCACCGCCGTGGTGACGAAGGGGCCGGTGGCCGCCGCCGGGTCGCGGCCCAGGCGGGAAAGGCCCAGGGGCAGCAGGGTGCCGATGGTGGCGCCCAGGGCGATGGAGACGATGAGGGACAGGCCGACGGCGGCGCCGAGGAGGGGCTCGGCGGGCCAGCGGGCCAGGGCGTAGCCGCCGAGGCCCAGGGCGGTGATCGCGCCGATGACGAGGCCGACGCGCGTCTCGCGGAAGACCAGCCGGAAGGTGGCCGAGCCGCCGGCGTGCCCGGCGGCGAGGTTGCGGACGGTCACCGTGGCCGCCTGCACCGCCACGTTGCCGCCCATGCCGAGGATGACCGGGATGAAGCCGGCCAGCACGACGCGCCGGGCCAGGGTGGCGCCGAAGGCGTCGACGAGCTCGGCCATCGCCACCCCGCCGGCGATGGCGACCAGCAGCCAGCCCAGGCGCCGCCGCACCGCGCCGATGACGCCGACCTCGCCGCTCTCGGCGGAGCCGCCCTCGCTGACGCCGGCCATCAGCATCATGTCCTCGATGGCCTCCTCCTTGATGACGTCCACCACGTCGTCGATGGTGACGATGCCCAGGAGCCGGCGGCCCTCGTCGACGACCGGGATCGCGAGGAGGTCGTAGCGGCTCGCCAGGCGGGCGACCTCCTCCTGGTCGGTCTCCGGGGAGACGGCGATCACGTCGGTGGTCATGATGTCGCGCAGCGGCGTGGACGGCGGGTGGATCAGCAGCGCCCGGAGCGAGCACACGCCGACGAGCTGCCCGGCGGCGTTCTCGACGTAGAGGTAGAAGACCATCTCGAGGTCTTCCTGCTGCTCGTGCAGGGCCTCGATCGCCTGGCGGCAGGTCGTGTCCTCGCGCAGGCGGAAGGCGAGGGGCTGCATGATGCCGCCGGCCGAGTCCTCGGGCCAGGCCATGAGGTCCTCGACCATGCGCTGCTCGTCGGCGGCGAGGGCCTCGAGCACCCGCTCGCGCAGGGCCTCGGGGAGGCGCTCGATGACGTCGGCCTCGTCGTCGGCCTCCATCATCTCGAGCAGCCGCACCAGCCGGTCGAAGTCGAGCCCGTCCACCACCGCGTTCAGGGTGGCCTCGTCGAGGTGGGTGAGCACCTCGGCGAGGCGGGCGTCGTCGCCCATGGGGCCGACCACCCGGCGGGCCTCGGCCGGCGCGAGGTGGCGCAGGGCCTCGGCGATGTCCTCGGGGCGGCTCTTGGCCAGGGCGCGCTCGAGGGCGGGGCCCACGCCGCGGCGGGCCAGTCGGCGGATCACCTCGACCCGGGCATCGGTCATGGCAGCCTCCTCCCCGCGGTGGGCCGCAGGTATCCCATCTCCGGGCGGGCGCACCCGCCGGCGGCTACTCGGCGGGGTCCTGGATGAAGACCAGGCGGCGCGGGCGGGTGACCTCGTGCAGGGGCTCGACCCGCTCGCCGTTGTAGCGGATCACCAGGGCGCTCGGGTCGGCGGCGTCGACCTCGACGCGGTGCTCGGCGGTGAATTCCAGGGTCTGGCGGGCGTCGATGGGACCGTCGTGGCGGACCTCGCCGTCGACCACCAGCCGCAGGCGGGTGGGCGCGACGGTGCGGATGTGGACCTGCTCGGTGGCGGGGGCGGGCGGCTCGGCCGGCGCGCGGTCGAGGAGGGTGCCGCCGAGGCGGAGGGCGAAGAGGATCGCCAGGGTGCCGAGGAAGCCGCCGACGACGAGGCGGACCACCGGCACCTCCTCGGCGCGGGGGATCGTGAGGGTGGTCGTCGTGTCCTCGGCGGGCGCGCGCGCGTCGAGGGCGCCGTCCTCGTCGAGGGTGCCGTCCTCGAAGCCGAGCTCGGCGAGGTAGCGCTCGCGGGCGCGGTCGCGGAAGGGCCCCGGGGGGAGCACCGCGTCGTCGCCGCTCTCGAGCGCTTCGAGGTAGATGACGGGGATGCGCGTGCTCGCCGCGATGTCGTCGAGGCTCAGCCCCCGCCGGATGCGTTCCTGGCGCAGGTCGAGGCTCATCGGCAGCGCTCCTGCCACAGGTCGGCGGCCTTGTCGCCGAGGTCGGTGCCGGGCACCTTTCGGACGACCTCGTGCAGCCAGGTGCAGGCGCCGCGCACATCTCCGGTGTCGAACAGCGCCAGGGCCCCGTGGTACCAGGCCCCGGGGGCCTCGTCGCCGCACAGGGTCATCACCGCCTGGAAGTCCTCGACGGCCGCCTCGGCGTCGCCCTTCTTCTCGTGGGCCAGGCCGAGGTTGAACCGCGCCTGGCACAGGTTCGGCGCCCGCTTGACGGCTTCTTCGAGGGTGCGGATCGCCCGGTCGGTGAGGCCGGCCTGCAGCAGCGCGAAGCCGAGGTTGCTCAGCACGAGGGCCGGGTTGCGGTAGGTGAGGTCGCGGGTGGCCGTCTCGAAGTGCTCGATCGCGTCGTCGAGGCGGCCCTGCTCCATCAGGAACAGGCCGTAGTTGTTGTTGACGTCGGCCTTGTCCGGCGCGAGGCGCAGGGCCCGCTTGAAGGCGCGCTCGGCGAGGTCCGGGGCGCCCTGGGCCGAGTAGGCCAGGCCGAGCTTGTTCCAGGCGTCCCAGTTGCGCCGGTCGTAGCGGGTGGCCTGCTCCAGCACGGTGATCGCGCTCTGGGGGTTGCCCTCGCGCAGGTAGGCGGTGCCGAGGTCGACCCGGGTGACCGCCTTCTCGCGGCGCGCGGCCGTCGTGCAGGCGACCGCGGCGAAGGTCAGGGCGAGGGCGAGGCGACGCATCGGCTACCCCAGGACCTTGCCGATGATGGGGGCCAGCAGCGCCCGCCGGTCGGCGGGGATCGCGTCCGGGCTGGTGAGCACGGCGTTGGCCAGGGCGCCGGCCTGGGGCGCGGGGCCCTCGTGGGCGGCGACGAGGGGCACGGCCTCCCGGATGATGCGCTGGGCGAGGGCGACGTTGGCGCGCAGCACGGCGATGACCTGGTCGACCGTGACGTCGTCGTGGCCGTCGTGCCAGCAGTCGTAGTCGGTGGCCATCGCCAGCGTGGCGTAGGAGATGCCGGCCTCGCGGGCGAGCTTGGCCTCGGGCAGGTTGGTCATGCCGATGACGCTGGCCCCCCACGAGCGGTAGAGGTTGGACTCGGCGCGGGTGGAGAAGGCCGGGCCCTCCATGCAGACGTAGGTGCCGCCGTCGTGGAAGCGGGCCCCGGCGCGGCGGGCGGCCTCGACGAGCATCCCCCGGAGCACCGGGCAGACCGGGTCGCCGAAGGCGACGTGCGCGACGATGCCCTCGCCGAAGAAGGTCTGGGGGCGGGAGCGGGTGCGGTCGATGAACTGGTCGACGATGACGACGTGGCCCGGGGCGATGTCCTCGCGCAGCGAGCCGACGGCGCTCACGCTGATGATCCAGTCGACGCCGAGGGTCTTCATGCCGAAGACGTTGGCGCGGTAGTTCACCTCGGTGGGGGTGAAGCGGTGGCCCCGGCCGTGGCGCGGCAGGAAGACCAGCTCGACGTCCGGCTGCTCGGGCAGGCGGCCGAGGATGTAGGCGTCGGAGGGGGCGCCGAAGGGGGTGTCGAGGCGCTCCTCGCGAATGTCGCTGAGGCCCTCCATCTCGTAGAGGCCGCTGCCGCCGATGACGCCGATGCGAACTGCCATGCTCCTGCTCCGTGGTCGGGGGCCCGCTCGGGGCCGGGGG
>WGAH01000604.1 GCA_015489145.1 Deltaproteobacteria bacterium | reverse complement strand
GGCAGGCCCCCGCGCGGGTCCCGGCGCCCCGACCCCGCCGGGGCCCGGAGCCGGGAGCCCGGAGCCGGCGGTCTCGTCGCCGCGCCCGGCGGACCCGCCGGCCGGCCGCGCAGCCTCGACGGCTCGGGCGAGGTCGGCGAGGGTGGCGCCGGGGCCGAGGGCGTCGGCGGGGGGCGCGCTTCCGAGCTCGCGCTCGAGGGCGGCGCCGAGCTCCTGCACCATGAGCGAGTCGAAGCCGAGGTCCTCGGCGAGGCGCTGCCCGGGCTCCAGGGCCGCCTCGGGCCAGGCCGCCACCCGGGAGACCACCCGCCGCACCGCGGCGAGGGCGGACTCCCGGCGCTCGGGCGCGGCGGCCTCGGACGGCGGGGCCGCGAGCCGCGAGGCGTCGGGGGCGACCTCGCCGGCGCCCGTCCCCGCGCTTCGCGACGGGGCCGCCCCCGGCAGCTTCGGCGGCGTTCCCGCCTCCCGCACCGCCCACAGCGCCACCCGGGGCAGCGGCGTCGGCGGCAGCAGGGGGCGCGGCCCCCGGCCGGCGACGGGGTCGAGGTCGAGTTCCACCCCGGCGACCCACAGCCGCCCGAGCGCCCGCAGCAGGTCGCGGTCCCCCGCCGCGTCGTCGGCCCCGGCCAGCGGGATCACCGCGGCGCCCGGGCGGGCGCGGCGCACCAGCCCGGCCAGGGGCCCGCCGGCGCCGAGCTCCACCCAGACCTCGGCCCCGGCGCCCGCCGCCGCCTCGAGGGCCGCGGGAAAGTCGACGGGACGGACGGCGTGCTCCCGGAGGATCGCGCGAAAGGCCTCGGGATCGCGCACCAGCTCCCCCGCGGTGGCCGAGGCGAGGGGCACCCGGGCCGGGCGGAGCGCGAGGCCGGCGAGGAAGGCGTCGGCGTCGAGGCCGGCGAGCAGGGGCGAGTGGAAGGCGTGGCTCACCGCCAGGCGGCGGGCGGGCAGGCGGGCCTCGGCGGCGCGGGCGAGGAAGGCCTCGACCGCCGCCTCCGTGCCGGCGACCACCTGCTGGTCCGGCGCGTTGTGGTTGGCGATCACCGCGCCCTCGGGCAGCAGGGCCGCGACGGCCTCCCGGCTGCCCCGGGCCGCGGCCATCGCGCCGTGCTCGCCGGGCAGCGCCGCCATCGCCCGGCCCCGCCGGGCCACGAGGCGCACGGCGTCGGCGGCGTCGAGGAGCCCCGCCGGCACCGCGGCGGCGATCTCGCCCAGCGAGTGCCCGAGCGCCACCGCCGGCTCGACCCCCACGGCGGCGAGCAGGCGGGCCAGGGCCACGCCGACCGCGAGCATCACCGGCTGGGTGTGCTCGGTGCGCCGCAGGGCCTCGGCCGCCTCGGCGTCGCCCGGGTCGGCGTCGAGGAGGGCGCGAATCGGCGGCTCGCCCCCGAGCGCGGCCTCCAGCTCGGCCAGGGTGTCCTCGACGACGGGAAAGCGCCGGCGAATCGCCCGCAGCAGCCCGGGTCGCTGGGCGCCCTGCCCCGGCATCATCCACGCGAGCTTCGGCGCCTCGGCCGGCGCCTCGCCGGTCACCGCCGCCGGGTGCGCGCGGCCGGCGGCCACCGCTTCGAGGGCCTCGGCGGCCTCGGCGGCGGTGCGCGCCACCACGGCCAGGCGGTGGGGCCAGCGCCGCCGCCCGGCCAGCGCCCGGGCCGCCCCCGCCGCCGTCGCCGCCGGGTCCACCCGCAGGGCCCGGGCCAGGGCGGCGGCGTGCCGGCGCAGTTCCTCGGCGTCGGGGGCCGAGACGAGGAGCACCTCGGCCTGCTCGCCGGCCGGTCCCTCGGCCGGGTCCGCCTCGCGCAGCACGCAGTGGACGTTGGTGCCGCCGAAGCCGAAGCTGCTCACCGAGGCCCGCCGGGGCCCGCCGGCCGGCGCCGCCCAGGGCTCCGGCGCCCGGGGCACCCGGAAGGGGGCGCCGCGCAGGGCCTCCCCCGGCGTCTCGAAGCCGGCGAGGGGCGGCACCGTGCGCGCGTGCAGCGCGAGGGCCGCCCGCGCCAGCCCCACCGCGCCGGCCGCCGACATCGTGTGGCCGACGTTGCCCTTCGAGGAGCCCAGCGCCGGCCGCCCCTCGGCGGCGGCCTCGCCGAGGACCTCGGCCAGCGCCTCGATCTCGACGCGATCCCCCACCGCGGTGCCGGTGCCGTGGGCCTCGTGGTAGCCCAGCCCGCTCCCCGGCTCGAGGCCCGCGTCGGCCCAGGCGGCGCGAATCACCGCGGCCTGCCCCTCCCGCGAGGGGGCCATGGGCCCGTCGCCCCGGCCGTCGCCGTTGCTGGCGATGCCCTCGATCACCGCGAGCACCCGCCGCCCCGCCGCCCGGGCGGCGGGGCGGCGGGTGCTCGCGGTGATCGAGGGCATCGCCAGCAACGGCGACGGCCGGGGCGACGGGCCCAT
>WGAH01000603.1 GCA_015489145.1 Deltaproteobacteria bacterium | reverse complement strand
CCTCCCAGGCGGCGCTGGGCGACGAGGCCCTGGAGCGGGCGGTGGTGGTGCTGCTGCGCGACCGCCGCCTCAAGCCCGACGCCCTGGCCGAGGTCGCCCGCGTCTGCGCCGCCGCCGGCTACCGATCCGCGCTGCCGGCGATGCGGGAGCTCGATCTCCCCGGGGCCCACGGCGAGGTGCTCGCCGAATCCGTCGAGATCCTGCGCGCCCTCGACGCCCCGCCGAGCGGCATCTGGCGGTCGGACGGCCGCGACTTCGGCGAGGTGAACCCGGCGGCGCCCCGGCCGCCCGCGCTGCTGGTGGTGGCCGAGGGCGGCGTGCTGCTGGCCGAGGAGGGGGCCGACCCGGTGGAGATCGCCGACTTTCCCGGCGAGCCCTGGCGGCGCATGCACGCCCGGCGGGTGGGCAGCCACGAGCCCGGTCCGGTGCTCCAGGCGCTGGGGCGCACCTTCTACGCGGCCGACGAGGCCGACCTGGTCGCCGGCATCGACACGCTGGCCGACCCGCCGACGATCCCCTGGGGCTCCGCCGAGCCGGCCCACCCGGCGGCGGCCCGGGTGGTCGAGCTGCTGGCGCCGCTCCTGCCGGACTCGGCGGTGGGCCTGCGGGCCCGGGGCCTGCTCCTCGCCCGGGCCGGCCGGCCCGACGAGGCCCTCGCGGCCCTCGGCGAGGCGGTGGGCCGCAAGAAGGTGCCGCCGGACACCTGGTTCTTCCTCGGCGAGGCCCGCGCCGCCGCCGGCCGCCTCGACGAGGCGCGGGAGGCCTGGGAGGCGGCCGTCAAGAAGAGCCGCCGCAAGCGGGTCTGGTACGTGGCCCGCGCCCGGGAGCGCCTCGGCTGAGCTTCCCCGACCGGCCGGCAGCCCCGCCGATCAGTCCCAGATCGCCTCGACACCTTCCAGGTCGAGGCGCACCCGCAGCAGGATGTCGGAGTTCGTCACCGGCACCAGCGCCATGTGGTGGGTGGGGTCCTCGTCCCAGCCGCCGCCGGTGGGGCCGGCGTCGTACTCGACCACCAGCGGCGGCGCCGGCAGCTCGAGGGCGGCCGGGGTGGCCGTCCGGCCGGTGGCCACGCTGTCGACGCGCAGCACCCCGTCGTCCATCGCGAAGGTGTAGGTGTCGCCGTCGGTGGTGGCCTCGGTGCCGGACAGGATGATGAAGCTGATCGCGCCGTCGTCGCTGGTGTAGCGCTCGTCCTCGTAGGCGCGGGCCTCCTGCTCGCCGGAGATGGCGCCCTCGACGATCCAGTTGCCCTCGACCTCGTCGTAGGTGAGGGTCCAGGCCTCGGACCGGACCACGCCGCCGCAGCCGCTCGGGGTGATCGCCCGGCCGGTGGCGGCGTCGACGTAGAACTCCGGGTTGGAGCTGTCGCCCCGGTCGGTGAAGTCGAACTGCTCGACGCCGGAGCTGGTGCTGCTCACCGCCGGCCCGCCGGAGTCGGTGGCCAGGCAGCCGGTGCTGCCCTCGAACATGAGGAAGGAGCCGTCGAAGGTGGTGACGCCGACGACCTGGTCGTCGAGGCGGGCGCCGAAGTTGGTCTGCTGCTGGAGCCGCACGCGCCGCCGCGACGGGCTCAGGCCGACGACGGGACTCGGCAGCTCGATGCCGCCGACGACGTCGTCGAGGGGGTTCACGTCGATCCAGGAACCGGCGTCGAGGTCGTAGACGTCGACCCGGTTGAGGCCCGCCGGGGCGACGAAGAGGTGGCTGTAGGCCGGCCGGTCGAAGGCCTCCAGCCCGTCGTCGCCCACCCAGGCCAGGGCGGCCACCGGCGCCGCCGCCGCGATCGTGTCCACGCTGGCGGCGTCGGGGGCGGCCGGGTCGATGTTGAGCGCGTAGACCGCCGGGTTGCGGGCGTCGCCGACGAAGACCGGCCAGGGCTCGTCGCCCTCGGGGGGCTGGCCGGTGACGATGGCGTAGGGCTGGGCGCCGTCGGGCAGCGCCACCCGCCCGGCCTCGGCGCCGGCCGCCATGTCCCAGGCCACCACCTCGCCCTGCCCGGCCTCGGCGTCCCACACCCCCACGAGCAGCAGCCCGGTGTCCGGGAGCGGCGCCAGTCCCAGCGGGGTGCCGCCGAGGTCGTGCTCGACGAGGCCCGAGTCGGTCGAGAAGCGGAAGCGGTCGCCGGCGGTGGCGGTGCCCTCGATGGTGAAGCGGATCTCGTGGTTGTCGGAGACGAATTCCTCGCCGATGGTCGCGGTGGTGCCCTGCTTTCCGCTGCGCGTGCCCGTCACCCACCAGCGCTCGCCGTCGTAGTCGACCAGCCAGTCCTCCGTCGTGGTGGCGCCGGCCTGCAGCTCGAGGGTGAGGGTCGCCTCGTCGCCGCTGCCGTCGTTGTCCTCGAAGACCGGGTCGGTGGCGCTCACCTCGAACAGCTCCAGCGAGCCGTCCTCGGCGACGCCCTCGACGTAGGGGGCCTCGACGAGCACGTCGTAGGCGAGGTCGGCGGCGAACAGGCGCACGGCCTGCCCGTCGGGGGACCAGGCGGCGAGCGCGCCGAGCTGCCGCTGGTCGCCGGTGGCGACGAAGTGGGGGTCGAGCCAGGGCGCGCCCTCGGTGTCGGCGAGCAGGCTGAGGTGCTTGACGTCGACGGGGACGATGGTGCCCGAGCGGCTGTTGGCGACGAACAGGACCGGGCCGTCGAAGGGCCCCTGCTCGGCGGGCAGGAAGGCGGTGGCCTCGGGGCCGTCGAAGGCCCGGCGGCCGGGCTCGTTGTTGATGCAGCCGGCGAGGACCAGCGCGGGCAGCGCCGCCCCGGGGCGCGCCCGGCGCCCGGTCAGCGGTTGGCGAGCCATGTCAGGACCTCGAGGTAGGTGGGGCTGGACTCGTCGACGTCGAGGACGCCGAGGGTGGACTCGACGAGGCCGTCCTCGCTGACCTCGCCGGCGTAGTTGGCGAAGATCGCGTACTTCCCGTCGGGCGTGATCGTGATGGCATAGGGGTTCTCGCCCACGAGGTCCACCTCGGCGACCTGTTCGCCGTAGGGACCGAGGGACAGGTCGTAGACCGCGATGCTGTTGGCGTTGAAGTTGGTGAGGAACAGCCGCCGGCCGTCGGGGTGGAGGGCGATCTGGGCCGGGCCGATGCTCGCCCGGGTGTCCACCCCCGCGTCGCGCTCGCCGCCCCGGGGGGCCGGCAGCCAGCCGACGAGGGTGTCGTAGACGATTTGCGCGGCGTTGTCGTCGGCGACCCCGGACAGGTCGTAGATGCCCACCGCCTCGGGGGCGTCGTTGAGGGCCAGCACCCGGTCGGAGCCGGGAACCGGGAGCACCTGCCGGAAGCCCTGGGCGCCCGAGGCGGTGGCCAGCGGCAGCGCCGCCTCGATGTCGAGGTAGTTGCCGTCGACGAAGTCGCTGTCCTTGTCGCTGTCGTCCCGGGCGTCGATCACGTAGACGTAGTTCTTGAGCTTGCTCACCGCGTAGAGGAAGCCGCGATCCTCGTCGAGGGACAGGCTCGTCAGGCCGATGGCGTTGAGGCTCTGGCCGTCCACCAGCGCGTCGAGGTCGATGGCCTCGGCCTCGGGGTCGCCCTGCACCGTGGACCACTCGAGGGTGTCGCCGGTGGTGGGGCGGTCGAGCACCCGGTGGAGGCGGTCGGGCTCGCTGCCGGCGAGGCGGCCGGCGCGCTCGGCGTCGTCGAGGAGGCCGGCGAAGAAGCCGCGCCAGCGCGTGTCGTCGTCGCCGCGCAGGCCCTGGACCAGCACCGGCCGCCGCACCCCGTCGGGGTGGAAGAGCCCGTCGGTCACGTCCACCACCGCCCGCGTCTCGCCGCTGGTCTCGTTCGTCGCCCGGGTGAAGGCGTCGTCGCCCTCGGCCCGCCAGGCGTAGAAGACCCGCCAGGTGTCGCCGTCGAAGCCGGAATACCACAGGTGGATGCCCGGGTTGCCGTCCTCGTCGACGCCGGGCACCACCCACGGGTCGCGCACGCCGGAGTCGTCGAGGTCGCCGGGCGCCCCCGGGGCGAAGAGCCAGTCGTAGATGCCGGTCTCGCGGGTGAAGGTCTGCCCGTCGGCGCTGGTGGCGGCGCCGATGCGCCAGGTCGCGCCGTCGCTGCCGCTGTACCAGAGGCGCAGGCTGCCGTCGTCGAGGACCTCGACCGAGCCCGGGATCGCGGCGACGCTGTCCCAGTCCTCGCCGTTGTCGAGGACCTGGCCCACCCGGGTCCAGTCGATGCCGTCGGCGCTGGTGGCGAGCCCGATGCTCGTGCGCTCGCCCCGGTGGCCGGCGTAGTACATGCGCCAGGTGTCGCCGTCGCGCACGACCACGGGGGAGCCGACCCCGTCCCGGTCGAAGCCGTCGGCACCCTCGAAGACCGCCCCCTCCACCACGTCGAGGCCGCCGTCCTCGTCGAGGGTGGCGACGCCGATGCGCTCGGTGCCGCCGGCGCTCCTCAGCGTGAGCCAGGCGAGCCCGGCGTCGGGGTCCACGCTGTCGACGCGAATGCCGCCGTCGCTGGCGCTGCCGGCGTCGCCGAGGTCGAGGTGCTGGCCGGCCACCGGCGTCGCCGACCAGCCGTAGGTGATGCTCGTGTAGCCGACGCCGGGCTGCGCCGGGTAGAGCAGCGAGCCGTTGGCCTCGCCGGAGACGCGGAAGGCGTCGAGGCGCTGCGCCTGCATCGCCGGTCCCGGGGGTTCCTCGGACCAGGCCATGTAGGGGTCGGGTTCCAGCACGGTGCCGAGGTCGGTCCACTCGGTGCCGTCCGGGCTCGTCGCCTCGCCGATGCGCCAGCCGTCCTTCGTCCAGCGGGCGTACCACATGCGCCAGCCGCCGACGCCGAAGCTCACCACCGGGGCGGCGGCGCCGGCGTCCTCGGGGGCGAAGACCGGCTCCGGGTCGCTCTCCCAGGTCTCGAGGTCGGTGCTGGTGGCGTGGCCGATGGTCCAGCGCTCGCCGTCCCAGGCGCCGTAGTACATGCGCCAGCGCTGCTCCTCGTAGTCGTAGAGCACGAAGGGGTCGAAGACGCCGCCGGCATCGTGGGCCCACCGCCCTTCGAGCACGGGCTCGTCGAGCTTGTCGAAGGTCCAGCCGTCGGCGGACACCGCCAGGCCGACGCGGGAGGTCTCGCCGTCGCCGCCCTCGTAGAACAGGTACTGGATGCCGTCGGAGGTGACGAGGGAGGGGCCGCCGATGGTGGCGTCCCAGCCCTCGGGATCGGCTTCGAGGAGGGGGACTTCTTCCATCACCCAGTCGCCGAGCCAGCCGCCGGGCTCGGCGCCCTGGATCGTGTCGCCGCTGGCGAAGAGCATGCGGTCGTGGAGGGCGTCGTAGTCGGGGTCGCGCACCTCGTCGACGACGCTGCTGTCGTCGGGGTCCAGCTCGACGCCGATCGCGCTGGCGGCGTAGCTGCCGTCGCCGGTGGTGCTCGCCCGCCAGGCGCCGGTGACGCCGGGAACCCACAGGCGCCAGGTGCCCTCGACCCAGGTCATCGTCCAGTCGTCGGAGGGGAGCACGGCGTCGTCGTCGACGGTGAAGCCCTCGAGGCTGGCGCGGCTGCCGGAGCGGTCGCGGTCGTAGAAGCGGGCGGCCGAGACGACCTGCTCGGGCCAGGGGGGCACGACCTGCACGGTGTCGCCGGTGAGGTCGAGGACCGAGATCGTGTGGTCGGTGCGGTTGGAGACGAAGGCCCGGCCGGACTCGGCGTCGACCACCACGTCGTTGGGGTCGGCGCCGACGGCGACGGTGGGGCCGCCGTCGTCGCCGCGGTCGGCGTCGACGGGGCGCAGGGGATCGCTGAGGTCGACGAGGTGCACGGCGTCGTCGTGCGCGCGGGTGAGGGCCTCGTCGCTCTCGCGGGTGGTGACGAGGCCGAGGTCGCCCCAGGTCGCCAGGCCGCCGGCGAAGTCGGGGAGCTGGAGGGCGTGGGCGTCGAGGTCGCTGACGACGTTGCGGCCGGTGCTGAGGTCGAGCTCGTCGAAGGGGAAGGCGAGCAGCGAGCCGCTGGTGAAGTTGAGGTAGGGGTTGGCGTTGGTGACGAGCACCGCCAGCCCGCCGTCGTCGGTCTCGACGAGGCGCAGCTCGGTGGGGCCGGCCAGGCAGGTGCCGATGCCCACCTGGCCGTAGTCGTAGGTGCCATCCGGGTAGACGGCGCAGTCGCCCAGGTCGGGGAGGGGGGCGTCGCGCAGGCAGCCGGCGAGGAGCAGCGTCAGGATCAAGGCGGCCTCGGTGCAGGTGCCCGTCCGGGCACGGCGGCGAAAGGTAGCCCACCCCCCCGACGGCTTCAACACGAATGCGCCGCGCCCACCCGCGGCCGGGCCGCCGCCCCGATCCGCTCAGCGCCCGAGGTCGCGGTAGAGGAGCAGGGCGGTGGCGGCGGCGGCGAGGGCGTGCTCGCGGTCGGGCTCGTCGCCCTCGGGCAGCCAGACGCGCCCCTTGTTGAGCACCTCCACCGCCGCGACGGGCGTCTCGCCGTCGTAGAAGATGAAGCCGGCCGCGGAGCCCGAGTCGATGGAGGTCCGGGCGAGGTCGTGGTTCTCGACGACGCGCAGGCTGCGGCTGCCGTCGCCGAGGGTGCCGGTGAGGCCGGTTTCCTCGGTGTGGAGCTGGAGCAGCCAGTCCGGGCGGTCGTCGCCGGTGGCGATGGTGCAGACCAGGGTGCTGTAGGCGGTGACGGGCACGGTCGTCTGGGAGCGTCCGTCGGCGCTCTCCCAGCCGACCTCGCTGCCCTGGTAGTCGGTGCCGCAGCGGGTGGACCAGCTCTGGCCGTCGGGGCCGAGCTGGTCGAAGCGATAGGTGCGCCGGGCCTTCTTCTCGTCGAGGGCCCAGGTCGAGGTCGTCTCGCCCAGCGTCCAGCCGCGCCGGACCCCGGTGGCGGTCCAGGCGCCGAAGCGCACGTCGCCGGTGAGGGCGTGGGCGCCCTTCGCCGGCAGGGCGGCGTCCTCGGCGAGGGGGGCGGGGAGCTCCATGCGCGCGGGCGCGCAGGCGGTGGCGAGGAAGGCGAGCAGCGGGGCGATGCGTTCCATGGGGTTGACCTCGGGGTGCGGGGGGCCAACCGGACGCGCGGCGACGCGGTTCATTCGTCCGACCACGGGCTGGCTTCGAGCCTCAATCCTCCTCGCGCACGCGGCCGCGCCGGGCCTTGGTGGCCCCGCGCCGGCGCTTGGCTTCGAGGCGGCGGCGCCGGCTGGCGGCGGTGGGCTTCGTGCGCCGCCGGGGCCGGGGCCGGGCCTGCATCGCGCCGAGGCGGGCGGCCATGCGGGCGTAGGCGATCTCGCGGTTGCGCAGGCGGCTGCGCCGCTCGGTGGCCGTGACGACGAGGCCCGTGGGCCGGTGGCGCAGGCGCACGCCGGTGGCCCGGCGGTTGCGGTGCTGGCCGCCGGGGCCGCCCACCCGCAGCGCCTCCTCGTCGCAGTCGCGCTCGAGGCTGGCGCGGTCGGTGGGGTGGGCGGCCACGGCCCCGCCTACCGCGGGTGGCGGACCTGGGCCTGGGCCGCCGCGAGAATCGAGCGGTAGACCTTGCCCGGGCTCATCGAGATGCCGGTGAGGCCGATTTCGTGCAGGCGGCCGATCGTGTAGACGTCGCCGCCGTGCTCGCCGCAGATGAAGATGTCGAAGTCGGGGTCGACGGCGCGGGCCTCCTCGACGAACAGCCGGACCAGGCGCTCGACCACCGGGTCGAGGCTGACGAAGGGGTGGCGCGGGAAGAAGCGGCGCTCGACGTAGAGCGGCAGGAACTTGTCGGCGTCGTCGCGGCTGATCGCCAGGGTGGTCTGGGTGAGGTCGTTGGTGCCGAAGCTGGCGAAGCCGTGGCGCGGGTGGGCTTCTTCGGGGAAGCCGGGCACCCGGGCGCGCAGGGCCTCGACCATCGCGCGACCCTGGAGCGCGGCGGCCGGGGTCTCGACCATGATCCCGAAGGCGTAGGGCACCCAGACGCCGCGATCCTCGTGCACCTGCATGGCCACCTCCGCCGCGACGCGCTTCAGCTCGTGCACCTCGGCCGGCGTGATCACCAGGGGCAGCTCGATCTCCGGCCGCGGGTCGAGGCCCTCGGCGAGCAGGTCGGCGGCGGCGTCGAGGATGGCCCGGATCTGCGTGCGCGGGATCTCGGGGTTGGTGATCGCCATGCGAACCGAGCGGTGCCCGAGCATCGGGTTCTCCTCGCGCTCGAGATCGCTGTCGGCGGGGAAGAACTCGTGCAGCGGGGCGTCGAGGAGGCGGATCGTCACGCCGTGGCCGTCCATCACGCGCAGGCTGTGGCGGAAGTCCTCCTTGCTGAAGGCGTAGATCGCCTCGAGGGCCCGGGCGGCCTCGTCCGGGTCGTCGCCGAAGAGCACGGCCTGGATGTAGGGCAGCCGGTCGCCGAGGAACATGTGCTCGGTGCGGAACAGGCCGACGCCCCGGGCGCCGTGGTCGTAGGCCTTCCGCGTCTCGGCGGCCTCGGCGTTGGCGCGCACCTGCAGCTTCTTCATCTCGTCGGCCCAGGCGAGCACCGTGCGGGCGGCCTCGGGCAGGTCGCGCGGCACGGTGGTCGGCACGGCGCCGAGGAAGACCTCGCCGGTGGAGCCGTCCACGGTGATCGTGTCGCCGCGGCGCACCTCGAAGTCGCCCACGCGGAACAGGCCGGCGTCCGGGTCGATGGCGATCTCGCTGGCGCCGACCACCGCCGGGATGCCCCAGGCCGTCGCCATGATCGCGGCGTGGGAGACCTTGGTGCCGGTGGTGGTGAGGATCGCCCGGCTCGCCTTCATGCCCTTGACGTCCTCCTGGGAGGTCATCACCGTGACGAGGATGACGGGCTCGCCCTTCGCGGCGAGGTCCAGGGCCTCGTCCTGGGTGAACACGACCTTGCCGGCGGCGGCGCCGGGACTGGCGGCCGAGCCGCGGGTGATGCGGGTGGCCGCCTTGCGGTCGGCCTCCTCGATGCGCGGGAAGAGCAGCTCCTCGATGCGGTCGGGGTTGAGCTGGAGCAGGGCCTCCTCGCGGGTGACGATGCCCTCGCGGTGCATCTCGACGGCGATGACGCTCTCGGCCTGGGCGCTGCGCTTGCCGTCGCGGATCTGGAGCCAGAACAGCAGGGGCACGCCGTCGCGCTCCTCGATGGTGAACTCGGTGTCCTGCATGTTCTTGAGGCGGCGCTCCAGCATGTCGCCGGTCTCGCGCAGCTCCTCGTAGATCGCGTGGAAGGCCGGGTCCTCGTGGTCGCGCAGGGCCTCGAGGGGCAGCGAGTTGCGGATGCCGGCGACGACGTCCTCGCCCTGGGCCTGGAAGAGCACGGTGCCCTCGAGGTGGTCGGCGTGCTTGACGCCGGTGCTCTTGTCGCGGGTGAAGAACACGCCGGTCGCCGAGCGCGGGGTCTTGTTGCCGAAGACCATCTCCTGGATGTTGACGGCGGTGCCGAGGTCGTCGGGGATGCCCTCCTGGCGCCGGGTGAAGATCGCGCGCTCGTTGTTCCAGGAGCGGAACACCGCCTCGGCGCCCCGGAGGACCTGCTCGATCGGGTCCTGGGGGAACTCGCTGTCGTGGCGGGCGAAGATCGCCTTGTAGCGGCTGATCAGCTCGCGCAGCTCGGCGGGGCCCAGGTCGAGGTCGGTGGCGGCGCCGACCTCCTTCTTGAAGGCGGCCAGGGCGTGCTCGAAGGGGTCCTGCCCGTCCTCGCTGATCTGGGCGACCACGTCGCCGTACATCTGCAGCAGGCGGCGGTAGCTGTCGAGCCAGAAGCGCTCCTGCTCGCCGGTGGCGAGCGCCTCGACGATGGCGTCGTTGAGGCCGATGTTGAGCACCGTGTCCATCATGCCGGGCATGCTGACCTTGGCGCCGGAGCGGGCGCTGACGAGCAGCGGGTTCGCGGTGTCGCCGAAGCGCTTGCCCGTCGCCTTCTCCATCTCGGCGAGGCCCTTGCGGACCTCCTCGACCAGGGCCGCGGGAAGACGCCCGTCCTCGAGGCCGTGGGCGTGGAAGGTCGGCAGGTTGAGGGCGACCGGGCAGCGGATGCCCAGCTCGGAGTGCATCAGGTACAGGCCGTAGCCCTTGCCGCCGAGCAGGGTCTTGAGCTCGTCCTTGCTCTTCGCCTCGAGGTCGGGGTAGCGGCAGCCCTGGGTGAACAGGTAGCTCTGGGGGGTGGTGCTCATGCTGTGCCCTCGCGCCGCGGTGGCGGCTGTGGGTGGGTGGAGGAT
>WGAH01000602.1 GCA_015489145.1 Deltaproteobacteria bacterium | reverse complement strand
TGTATAAGAGACAGATCCAGGCTGACCGCCGCGGCGTCTTCCACCCGGCGAGCGTCGAGGAGGTCGCCGACCTCGTGCGGCTCGCCCGCGCCCGGCACCTGCCGGTGCGGGTGGTCGGCGCCGGTCGCTCGCGCCCGGACTGCATCTGGACCGACCCGCACCTCGCCGGCCGCCTCGGCGAGGGCGTGGACATCTCCCTCGACCGGGTGGCCCACGTCCGCTTCCACGACGACGGCGTCCACGTCACCGCCGGCGCCGGCTGCCGGCTGGCCTGGGACCCCCGCGACCGCACCGGCCGCTCGACGCCGTGGGAGGCCCTCTGTCCGCAGCTCGACGCCCGGGGCCTGGCCCTGCCCATCCTCACGGGGGGCAACGTGCAGACCGTCGGCGGGCTCATCGTGAGCGGCTCCGACGGCGGCTCGCTGCGCCACGCCATCGGCGAGGCGGTGGCCGGGCTGACGGTGGTGGACGGGACCGGCGCCATCCACGAGCTGCGTCCCGGCGACGGCCTGTTCGAGGCGGCGGGCGTCTCCCTCGGCCTCCTCGGCGTCCTCGTCGAGGTCACCTTCCGCTGCGAGCCCCGCTACGACATCGCCGGCGAGGAGGCCTACCACGCGCTGCCCGAGGCCCCCCTCGGCCTCGCCCCCGGCCGCGACCCCGGCGAGCTCCTCGACTTCCTGCGCGACCGCGAGTACGCCCGGGTGATGTGGTGGCCCCAGCCCGACGTGCAGCGCACGGTGAGCTGGAGCGCCCGGCGGCTCACGGCGGCGGAGTCGGCGGCCCGGCGCGGACCCGACGGTCGCCTCGAGCGCCGCCCCTACCGGGAACTTCCCGAGGTGCTCGGCAGCACCTTTCCCGTCCAGGCCGCCGGCGGCCTGTGGCTGGCGATGGTCGGCCAGTGGCCGCGGTGGTTCCACGCGGTGGCCGGCGAGTCGCGGCCGGCCCGCCTCGCCGCCGGGGCGCTCGGCCGCCTCGCCCACCCGGTCAAGGGGCGCGTCTTCCGCCTGTTCGTCTCGGGCGACGAGCCCCAGCGCTTCGTCGACGACTGGTGGCGGGGCCTCGCGATGGACCAGCAGGTCGACGAGCGGCTGATGCCGACGGACTTCACCGAGCTGTGGGTGCCGCTGAGCCGCGCCGAGGAGGCCGTCGAGCGCCTGCGGCGGATGTTCCGCGACGAGGGCCACGCCGCCACCGGCGACTTCGTCACCGAGCTGTACGGCGGGCGGCGGAGCCCCTTCTGGCTGTCGCCGGCCCACGGCGAGGACGCGCTGCGGGTCAACGTCTTCTGGCCCGAGCGCCACCTCGGCGACCCGGTGCGGGACTTCTACCCGCGCTTCTGGGACCTCCTCGAGCCCCTCGGGGCGCGCTACCACTGGTCGAAGGCCCTGCCGCCGGCCGAGCGCCTCGGCGCCGGCTGGTTCCGCGAGCGCTACCCCCGCTTCGACGACTTCCTCGACGCCCGCGCCCGCCTCGACCCCGACGGCCTGTTCCTCAGCGACTACTGGCGCACGCGCCTCGGCCTGCCGGCGCCGCGCCGCCCGGGACCCGAGCCGGTGGCGGTGGCGCGCGCCGAGGCGCCGCGATCCTTCCCCCTGCTGTTCCAGCTCGAACCGCTGCGGACGCCGGAAGCCGGGGGCGAGGCCGGCGAGCCCGCGGAGCTGGTCTTCGACAACCACGCCGTCGTGCGGGCTCCCATCGAGCGGGCCTACGAGGTCTGCGCCCGCCCCGTCTCCGGCGAGGAGTGGATCACCTTGTTTCGGGGGGCGGACTGGCTCGTCGAGCCCTTCGGCCGCCCGGGCGACGCCGTCGTCGAGACCTTCGCCTTCATGTCGGCGCGGCTCCGGGTGATCGAGGCCGAGCCCCCCCGGCGGGTGGTGGCCGGGGTGGACGCCTGCTCGCTTCCCCTCGGGCGCAGCATGACGAGCGAGTGGCGGCTGGAACCGCTCGATCCGGACCACACGGCGGTGCGCTGGACGGTGCGCGTTCGCCCGCTGTCGGCTATGCGCCCGCTGCTGCCCCTGCTCCGGCCGTTCTTCGCCTGGATGTTCCGGAGCACCACCGCGGCCCTCGAGACCTGGTTCGAGGGCGCGGAGGGTGGCGAAAGGACCGGCAGGGCGTGAGGGAACCGATCGCGATCACGGGCATCGGCCTCCGCCTGCCGGGGGCCGGGGACGCCCCCGCCTTCTGGCGGCAGGCGCTGGACGGGCGCGCGGCCTTCGCGCCCGTGCCGGCGGATCGCTGGCCCGACGCGGCGGTGCGCTCCGGCGACCCCCGCGACCCGGACGGGAGCACCACCCCGACCGGGGCCTGGCTGGACGACATCCGGAGCTTCCCGGCCATCGCCCTGGGGATCCCGCCGCGCCGGGTCGAGGTGATGGACCCGCAGCAGCGCCTCGCCCTCGAGGCCGCCCTGCACGCCGTCGAGGACGCCGGCCTGGAGCCGTCCGAACTGCCGCCGGACACCAGCGTCACCGTGGGGGTCACCGCCACCGAGTACCGCGCCCTCATGGGCGTCCGCACGGTGGCCCGCCTCATGGCGGCCGGGACCTTCGGCGAGGCGCCGGAGCACCCGGACGAGCTCGCCCGGGCGGTGGCGCGGGTGGTGCCCCCGCGGCCCTTCACCGCCGCCGGCTCCCTCGGCAACATGGTCGCCGCCACCGTCGCCAAGGAGCTCGACCTGCGCGGGCCGGCGATCACGGTGGACGCCGCCTGCGCCTCGGCCCTGGTGGCGGTGGCCGAGGCGCAGGCGGCGTCCACCGTGATCGCCGGCCCGCGCAGGTCGAGCTCCTTGGCGACGGTGGCGGCGACCATGCTGTCTCTTATACACATCTCCGAG
>WGAH01000601.1 GCA_015489145.1 Deltaproteobacteria bacterium | reverse complement strand
GGCCCGGCCCGTGCAGCGCCCCTACCGGGTCGCCGAGGTGCTGCGGCGCTTCGCCGAACACCTCGAAACCCTCGACCTCGCCGCCCTCAGGCGCGGGCTCCCGCCGCTCGGCGCGGAACGCTGGGCCCGCTTCTGCCAATCCCTCGTCCACGCCCTCGGCCTCCGGGAAGACGAGGGGCGCGCGCTGGCCCCGACCATCCTCCTCGACCTCCGGCGCCTCGCCGCCCCCCACTCCCCCGTCATCGAGAAGGTCCGGGAACGCGCGCGGACCACCCGGAGCGCCGCGGACCGACACGTCGCCCTCCTCGAGCTCATCGTCCTGCTGTGCCAGGCCGATCGCGCCCACGAGGCGCTGGCCGCCGCGCGGGACATCGAGTCGACCAGCCGCCTCCCGGCCCGGGCGACCTGGGCCGACTGGCGGGCCCGGAAGGCCGCCCAGCTCGGCCTCGCCGACGAGGCGCTCGCGGCGCGATGGGCCGCCCTGGACGCGCAGCCGACCCCGTGGCGCGCGACCCGGCTCGCCGAGGCGGCCCGCTACGCGGACGCCCTCGAGGCGACGATGGCGCGCGCCTGGGAACGGGAGCCCCCCCTCCCCGACGCCGCGCTGATGATCCTCGAGCTCGCCGCCGGCCACTTCGACGTGGCGCAGGCGCGACTCGAGGCGGCCGAGCCCGTCGCCGAACCCGGTCCCGACCACCCGCTGGACCTCGTCCTGCCGACCCTCACGCGCCTGGGGCTCGGGCGGAGGGCCGTGCCCGCCGAGGGCGCGCTGGCCGGCATCTGGCGGGGCCGGCGCCACCCGCCGAGCCGGACCATCGAGTGGAGGCTCCTCCCCCGTCCCTGCACCCGGGGGCTCGAGTCCCTTTCCGACGCCTTTCCCTTCCTGGACGCCGTGGAGCCCGCCGCCCGGCAGGCCAGCGCCGGCCTGGCCCCGGCCCGGCGCGGCCAGGCCGAGGCGGCGCTCGTGGCCTGGATGGACGCCGTGGCGGCCGAGAAGAAGGGCTACCCGCGATTCGCGCGGCACGCCGCGGCGCTGGTCGAGGTGGTGCGCCTGACCGAGGGCGACCGCCGCGCCACCGCGCTGCTGGAACGCCTCGACCGGCGCCACCGCCGACACCAGAAGCTCCGCCAGGTCCTGTCCTTCACGGCGGCCGGGTCGCCCATCCTCGCGGATCTCGCCGTGTTCTCCTGGTGATCAGCGCCGGCGCGACCAGGCGACGATCGCCTCGATGTTGGCCTGCACCATCTTGCTGGCGGCGGCGTCGGCCCCGCGGGTGAGCGCGGCGAACTTGAGGCGGCCGACGTCCTCGCGGCGGGGCGCCGAGGACAGCGCGTAGGCGACGTGCCCCTCGCGGACGAGCCAGGCGCCGACGTTGTAGGCGGTGCGCACACCCTTGCGGGGGTCCAGCGCCGCGGTGGCGGCGTCGTCCTGCTCCCAGGCGACCACCCGCCAGCCGTCGCGCTCGCCGTGGTCGCGCAGGAGGAGCTGCATCTGCATGTCGCCGAGCACCGGCATGTGGATGTGCTGCCAGTAGCGCACGAAGCCCTCGCCCCGCTCGGCCACGCGCACCTGCGAGACGCCCTTGAGGTTGGCCGGGTAGGCCTCCACGTCGAGGACGCAGGCGACGAGCTTTTCGGGGTCGACGCCGGCGACCGGCATCACGCCCACCCCCTCGTCGGTGGGCCGGCGGTCGTGGTTCCAGCTCGCGAAGGTGAAGGAGCGAACGGGGATCGGCGGCAGGTGCGCGAAGACGCGGTCGAGGAAGCTCACGGGTACCTCCTTGGGTCCCGCCGAGCCTATCGCGGCGGGCGCGAAGTGCGCGAGCGCGCCCCGACCCGGCGCTGGTGGGTTAGGGCGGCCTTCCCCTCCATCCCCTCGGGAGAACCCATGCGCCGTTTCCTCGCCATCGCCGCCGTGCTCGCCACCGGCTGCAGCTTCCGCTACCGCTCGATCCCGGATTCCGGCATCACCTACGCCCACGCCGACTACACGGTGATGGGCACCACCTCGGCGGGCGCCTGCGGCACCTACGTCTTCGCGATCGACTGGGAGCACCTGCTCAACGACCAGCGCGGCAAGGTCGACGCCAGCGCCGCCAGCCCCCTCGCCGCGATCCTGAGCATGATGCCCGGCGGCTCCTTCACCCCCGAGGCGTCCCGGGCGCTCTACGACGCCCTCGAGAAGATGCCCGAGGCCACCAACCTCTACGCCCCGCGCGTCGAGACCACCGTGTCCGGCTTCGTGCCCTTCGGCATGCCGGTGTTCGGCAAGCGCTGCTCGTCGATCGAGGCCAAGGGCGTCCGCATCGGCCGCGGCCCGGTGCCCAACGCCAACTGATCCGCCAGCCGTGATCCCCCGCACCCGGACGGCGGCGGCCCTCGCCGTGCTGGCGGCCTGCGCCCCCCACCGGGACTGGTCCGCCACGGGCGAGGTCTCCCGCCGGGCCCTGCGCCGGGACGGCCTGGCGGGAGACCTCGCCCGTGGCGGACCAGTCC
>WGAH01000600.1 GCA_015489145.1 Deltaproteobacteria bacterium | reverse complement strand
GCGTAGAGCACGCCGGAACCCACGCCGATGAGCGTGCCCCCCACCCCGCCGATGCCCGCCGCCGCGTCGCTCGTGCCCCAGGTGCCGACGGCCGACAGCAGGGTGCCGCCGGCCACGGCGTTGCCCGCCACCCCGGCGATCACCCCCCAGGCCTGGCTGGCCGGGTGGGGCTCGCCGCGGGCCTGGAGGACCTCGGGGTAGGCGCGGGCGAGGACCTCGCGGGCCGGCCGGCGCAGGGAGGCCGGGACCCCGCGGTCGTCGGCCAGGGCCCAGAGGCGCTCCCCAGCCCGGGGCAGGCGCATGGCGCCGAGGGCCTCGATGGCGGCGAGGCGCGCCGCCTGCGGGGCGGTCTCGGCGCGCGCCACCCGCTCCGCCGCCTCCACCGCCTCGGGCCCCGGCTGCTGGCCCAGGGCGCGGGCCGCCGCCTCCGCCACGGGAGGCGCCGCGTCCAGCGCCGCCGTCCGCAGGAAGGGGAGCGCCGGGGGCTGCGGCCCGAGGCGGCCGGCCGCCGCCACCCGGTCGGCCTCCGGGGCGGCCTCGTCGAGGAGCAGGCCGGCGTCGCGAAGCACCGCCTCCAGGCCAGCGCGTTCCGCCCGGAGCGCGGCGAGCGCCTCCTCGGCCGCGGCGGCGCGCGCCTCGGCGGCCTCCAGCTCGGCCAGGCGGGCGCGCAGGGCGGCGAGTTCCCCGGCGTCCGGCGCCTCCTCCAGCGCGGGCGCCTCGGCGGGAGGCTCCCCCGAGGCGGCGAGGGCCACCCGCGCGAGCGCGAGGACCGGCAGGAGCAGGGCGGGTGACATGACCCGGTCCTCATACCACGGCCCGCCCGCGCCCGCTCCGGGCCGTTCGGCGGCTACTCCCCGGGGCCTGGCCCCCTCCTTCGACGCGCGGCCCGGCCGGCGACGGCGCTCCCCCGCCCGCCGACCGGGCCCGGCGGGCCGCGTTCGAGGACGGCGGTGAGGCAGCGCACCGAGCCGCCCAGCTCGAACAGGTCGCGGACGTCCACCGGGTCCACCTCGGCGCCGAGGGCCTCCCAGGCCGCCGTCGCCGCGGCGTCGAGGGCGGCGTGGCCGTAGACGGGGAGCACGACGTGGAGCCGCCCGCCGCGCGTCTCGGCGAGGACGTTGTTGTACGAGATCCAGGCGTAGGGCTGCTCGCCGGGGACCAGGGGCATGGGAATCGCCTCGGCGCCGGCTTCCTCGACGGCACGGGCGACGGCGCGAAAGCGGGCGGCGCGCTCCGGCGAGAGGTCCACGGCGAAGGGGCGGCCGGCGAGGTCGAGGGCGGCGGGGCGCCCGCCGAGCACGGAGGCGGCGAGGTCCGGGTCGCCCACCACCACCCGCCCGTCGCCGAGGGGGGTGAGGAACATGCCGACGTGGTGGTCCGGCACCGCCTCGCCCCCGGCGCCGATCCAGGTGACCGGCCGCCCGAGGTCGGCCTCCAGGTCGGCGAGGAGCGCGGCGGGCTCGCGGTCGGGGTTGCGGCGGAACAGGGGGGTGGCGACCCAGGCGCGTTCCGAGTCGGCGACGAGGTCGCCCCCGTCGAAGGTCCAGGCGGCGCGGCGGGCGCGAGCGCCGACGGCGGCGGCGAGATCCCAGGGCACCGGCCAGTCGTTTCGGCGGGCGGCGCCCCCGAGGGCCGGGCGGACCGGCGCGAGGAGCACCGGCGGCGCGGCGCCGGACGGGTCGGCGAGGACGGCGAGGCGGTCGCGCAGCCAGGAGGTGATCGGGCGGCCGACCGCGCGAACCTCGAGGTCGCGGCCGAGGGCCCCCTCGAGGATGCGGGCGTCCTCGGCGTCTCCGACCACCGCCACCACCGAGACGCCGGGGTCCAGCGCGTCGAGGATGGCGCGGAACACCGGGAGGAAGCGGCCGGCCTCGGCCCGGTGGAACTGGATCGCGAGGGTGCGGATCGGGCCCTCGGCCGCCGGCTGCAGGCGCAGGCGCGCCGGCGGCGGCCGGGTCGCCAGCGAGAAGGCGGCGTGGGCCAGGGCGAGGAGGATCACCCCCCACAGCGCCCGCCGCGGCCCCGAACGGTCAACCCGCGGCATCGGCCGGCGCTCCTCGCTCACGCTCCTGTAGAAGCGGCATCCTGCCGCTTCCTCCCAAAGAGTCCCCGCCAGAGCCAGGCGCTCCCGCGGCTCACTCGCCCGCATCGGCCACGAGGTCCACCGGCCGGAGACCCGGTGGACCGGCCGCGCCGCCCCAGCTCAGGAAGGCCGTCTCGCCGGATTCCCCCCGCTCGACCGACACCTCGGCGGCGAACGTCCGCTCCAGGGTCGTGCCCGGCAGCACCGCGGCCGGCGACGGGCCGACGGTGACGGTGAAGGACGACGACGCGCCCGGCTCCAGCGCGACGGGAAACTCCCGCCTCGCCACCGTGGTGCGCGGCGGCGGCACCCGGACGGTCATGGGGCCGACCATGGCGGAGATCTCGACCCGCGCCGCCGCCTCGACGCGCCCGGTCCCCGCGTTGCGGACGCTCACCCGCAGGTCGCGGTCCCCGGCGTCGACGAAGGTCCACACCAGGTCGCCGGTGCGGGCGGTGCGCTCGGGGGGCGCGGGTCGAGAT
>WGAH01000599.1 GCA_015489145.1 Deltaproteobacteria bacterium | reverse complement strand
GGTGAACGGCTGCGACGAGGAGGCGGCGCGGGAGGCGTGCGCGACGTGGGACTGCACCGGCGATCACGCGGGCTGGTGAGGCCTCGGGAGCCGCCCTCCGCCGGGCGGTAGGGCGGCGACCTCGGGCGACTCCTTGAGGGCGGTGACCAGGAGCTTTCCGCCCTGCTTGAGCAGGTCGGTGGTCGTGTGCCGGAAGCCGGTGGGGGGCTCGCCGAGACCGGGGAAGCCGTTCTCGTCGGGCTCGAGCTTCTCCCAGTTGTGGAACAGGCGCCCCCAGTCGCTCTGGAGGGCCTCGTGGACCCGGCGGTTGCCGTTCTTCGGGTACCAGTAGAGGTCGTGGTAGGTGACGCTGGCGAGGTAGGCCCAGGGGGCCAGCCAGGTCTTGAGCGACCACTCGACGGGCTTCTTGAGCGGTCCCCAGTAGATGCGGTGCTGGTTCTTCGCCGCGAAGGTCATCTCCTCGAAGGGACCCTTGAAGTGCCAGTTCTCGTCGAGCACCGTCGGGTCGCCGACGATCTCGATGTCGCGGACGTCGCCGGTGCCGAGGCCGAGGTCGTGGGCGAGGCGGATGAACTTGATGTCGAGGGGGTCGAAGCCCATCAGCTTCGCCGCCACCGCGTCGATGGCGACCTGGTCGGCGCTGGCGAGGATGACGTTCTTGACGTGGGGGTGCATGCAGCGCGGACCGGGGCCGTCGCCGGCGAAGGTGCCGTCCATGACCGCGAACACGCCCTTGTGGATGCGCTTCTGGATCTTGAGCAGGTCGACGAGGGTCTCGTGGATGACCGGGTGGGTCCAGTGGCGGCGCTCGTTGAGGAGGCCGCCGAAGGCGTTCTTCATCGCCCCGGTGGTCGTGGTGAAGACGTGGGTCTTGACCGTGGGCAGGTGGATGATGTTCTCGCCGATGAAGCGCTTCGGAATGCTGAAGCCGTCGGGGTAGACGTCGCGGAGGACGAGGAACTCGTCGACGAGGTCGCCCACCGCCTCGCGGATGTCGATCCACTCCTCGCCCTCGTAGAGGTGCACGTTGCGGAGGCCGTGCGCCCGGATCACGTCGATCTGCTTGTTCTCGCGCTCGCCGAGGTGGGCGTCGATCACCACGGTGCGGTTGTGGCAGCCGTGGATGAGGTCGCGGTCGTAGCCGTCCCGGAGCATGGCGCGGATCACGCCGTCGAGCTGCCAGGGCGTCGTCGAGCTGGCCGGGAAGAAGTAGTGCCAGGAGATGTTGATCTTGAGCGCCGTGTCGGCGGTGCGGTCGACGACCTCCTGGTAGCCGGCGAGGTTCATCAGCTCGTGGTAGTCGCGCAGGACGGTGGCGGGGCTCGTGCGGAGGACCGCGACGCGGGAGCGAGGGCTGGCCATGGGCTTCTCCGGGTGGGGACCGAACGGCTAACCGGGCCGGGACGGGGCCGCCGACCCGGGCCGGGCGGCTTGACCCGGCCGCCGGCGTGACGAGGGTAGAGGCCCGTCGTGGACCCCGACCCGGAGGAAGCCTTGCGCCCGACCCGCGCCGAGCGGCAGCTCCTGGGCTTCGCCGCGACGATGGCCCTGTTTCTGGGCCTGCTGTCGGCCTGGCTCGGCTGGACCCTCGGCCGGGGCCTGCCCCCGGCGGGGCGCCTGGTCCTCGACGGGCTCCTGGCGGCGGTCTACCTGTCGACCCTGGCACACCTCCTCGTCCTGCGCGCCCGCGCGGCCGGCCCGGCGGTGCGCGCCCTGGCCTGGGTGGGCGGCATCGGCATGGGCTGGTGGTCGCTGCTCTTCGTCGGCACCGTCCTCCTGGAGCTGGGGCGCGTCGGCTGGCTCACCGGGCGCGCGGCCTGGGGCGCCGCCGGGACGCCCGCCGCCGGGGGAGCGCCGGCCCTGGCCGTCCTCGCCGCCGCCACGCTGCTCACCGCCCTCGGCCTCGTCGCCGCGCTGCGCCCGCCCCGCCTCGTCGAGGTGGAGGTGCCCGTCGCCGGCCTGCCGCCGGAACTCGACGGGCTGCGCGTCGTCCACCTGAGCGACCTGCACGTCAGCGCCACCCTCGGCCGCCGCCGGGTGGCCGCGGTGGTCGCGCGGGTCAACGCCCTCGAGCCCGACCTCGTCGCCCTCACGGGCGACCTGGTGGACGGAAGCGTCGATGCCCTGCGGGAAGACGCGGCCCCCCTCCGCGACCTGCGCGCCCGCCTCGGCGTCTTCTTCGTGCCCGGCAACCACGAGTACTACGCGGGCGTCGAGGCCTGGCTGGCCGAGGCGCGCCGCCTGGGGATGCGGACCCTCCTCAACGCGCACGTCGTCGTGGAAGCCGGTGGAGCGCGGCTCGTCGTCGCCGGCGTACCCGACCACCGGGCCGCCGCCTTCGTCCCGTCCCACCGCCCCGACCCGGCGCGGGCCCTGGCCGGCGCCCCCGAGGGCGCGCCGCGCCTGCTCCTCGCCCACCAGCCCCGCTCCGCCGACGCGGCCCTGGCGGCCGGCGCCGACCTCGTGCTGTGCGGCCACACCCACGGGGGCCAGTTCTGGCCCTGGAGCTGGCTCGTGCCCCGGGTGGAGCCCTACGCCGTCGGCCTGCACCGGGTGGGCGCCGCCCACGTCTTCACCAGCCGCGGCACCGGCTGGTGGGGGCCGCCGAACCGCCTCGGGGCGCCGGCCGAGATCGCCCTGATCCGACTGCGGCCCGCCGGGGAGGTGGCCGGTGGCTGAACCCGGCGGGCGCGGTGGCCCCACCCTGGTCGTCGGCGACGTCCACGGCTGCGCCGAGGAGCTGGCGGCCCTGCTGGAGCGGGTGCGCCCGGGCCGCCTGGTCCTCCTCGGCGACCTGTTCACCCGCGGCCCGGACCCGGCGGGGGTGTGGGCGCTGATCCGCGACTGGCGGGCCGAGGCGGTCCTCGGCAACCACGACGCCTGGCTCCTCGGCCGCCCGGAGGCGCTGCCGGCCCTGCCTGCCGCCGCCCGCCGCTGGCTCGCCGGGCGGCCCACCCTCATCGAGGAGGACGGCTGGGTGGCCGTCCACGCCGGCCTCGTCCCCGGCCGCCCGCCGGCGGAGGCTCCGCGCCGGGTGCGCCTCGACGTGCGGCGCTGGCCCGACGACGCCGATCCCGCCCACCCCTTCTGGTGGTCCCTCTGGCGCGGCCCGCCGCGGGTCGTCTTCGGTCACGACGCCCGCCGCGGCCTCGTCGACCGCCGCCCCCACGCGCTGGGCCTCGACACCGGCTGCGTCTACGGCGGCGCGCTGACGGGCTGGGTGGTCGAGGACGACCGGCTGGTGCGGGAGCCGGCCCGCCGCCGGTGGTGGGACCCCGTCAGGCGGCGCCCGACCGGATGAGGGCGCGGCGCACGGCGATGGCGAGGGTGCGCTCGTCGTAGGGGCGCTCCACCACGGTCCAGCCGGGGTTCGGGTCGAGCGCCGCGCCGGCGAGGACCACCGCCGGCCGCCCGCGCCCGGGGATGCCCTCGCCGAGGGACTCGGCGCCGCGGCCGAGGACGAGGAGGTCGTAGCGCCCGTCGAGCGCGCCGGCCGGGGCCTCGAGGTCGGCGGTCTGCACCGCGAAGCCGCGCTGCTCCAGCGTACGCACCGCGAGCCCGCGCACCTCCGGGTCCGCCTCGGCCACGAGGATGCGCGGCTGGCGACCCTCCCGGTCGGCCACGCTCACCGGCTCGGGGGGCGGCCGCGTGGGCGCGGGCGCCGGCGCCGGGTCCGCGCCCGTCCCGGCGGCGGGAAGCCGCACCCGGAACCGCGCGCCCCTCCGCTCCGTCCCGGGGTGGACCTCCTCCAGGATCACGGTGCCACCGCAGCCCTCGACGAGGCGCTTGACGACCGACAGGCCGAGCCCCGTGCCCCGGCCGGTGCCCTTGGTCGTGAAGAAGGGCTCCCACACCCGGTCGCGCAGGTCCGGGGGCACCCCCGGGCCGTCGTCCTCGACCACCAGCTCCAGGGCGGGGGCGCCGTCGTCCTCGACGCCGCGGGCGGCGAGCCGGACCGCGCCGCCGCGCACCCGCACCGCGTCGCGGGCGTTGAGCACGAGGTTGAGCACGACCTGCTCGAGGTCGGCGGGGTTGGCGCGAATCGAGGGCAGGTCCTCGGGGATGTCGACCTGGAGCTGCACGTTGCGGGGGAGCATCGCCCGGGCGATCTCGACGACGTCCCGCAGCGCGTCGGCCGGGGCGAAGCGCACCGGTTCCCCGCCGCCCCGGGCCAGGGTGAGCAGGCGCCGCGTGATGTGCGTGGCCCCCCGGATGATGGCGTTCATGCGGTCGAGGCGGTCCTGGTCCTCCGGGTCCCGGAGGCGCAGGCGGAGCAGCCCGAGGTGGGCCACCAGGCCGGCCATGGTGTTGTTGAAGTCGTGCGCCAGCCCGCCGGCCATGGCCGCCACCGTCTCCATGCGGGCGGCGCGGAGCAGCCCCTCCTCGACCTCGCGGCGCGTGGTGATGTCGCGGAGCACGAGCATGCGCCGGTTCTCGGGCAGGTCCACCGCCACGCTCTCGACGTTGCGCCGGTTCGGCAGGGTCCACTCCGCCGAGCGGCCGGGTGGACCGCCCTCGACGTGTCGGGCGGCGGCTTCCCGGTTCTCGCCCGCCAGCCCCTCGAGGAGGGAACGCCCCTCGCCGAGCCCCAGCTCGGCGGCGGTGGCGTTGGCCTCGAGCACGCGCCCCTGGCGGTCGGTGACGAGGATCGCGTCCCGGGCCCGCTCGACGAGGTGGCGGTAGCGGTCCGACTCGTCGGCGTAGCCGATGATCACGGCGGCCACCACGGTGCCGGTGAACAGGATCATCGCCGGCAGCAGCAGGGGGTTGCTGCCGGCCCATCCGCGGGACATGGCGATGTCGAGGCCGACGGCGAACCCGAGGATCACGGCGGAACCCGCCAGGGCCAGCGCCGCGGTTCGCCGCTGCCGGACCGGCCGGGCGAGGTAGACCATCGCGCTGAGGATGGCGAGCACGAACATGATGTCCGAGGCGTCGTTGACGACGACGGTGATCGCCGGGTCGGGCCAGAGCAGGGCGAGGATGCCGGCGACCATCGCGACGACGCCGACGGCTCGGGCGTAGAGGTCGAGGCGCTGCCGGGTGAACAGGGCGGCGAACTGGATGCCGCTCCCGGCGGCGAGCGCCAGGGCCGCCCGGCGGATGCGCATGCGCCACTCGATGCTGGTGCCGAGCAGGGACCAGGCGTCGCTCCGGGACAGGGCGAAGGCGGCCATGCACAGGGCGAAGACGCCGAAGGCGAGGAACTCGCGCCGGTTGCCGCGCAGGGCGGCGGTGAGCAGGCCGATGGCGGCGGCCAGGGTCATGCCGGCGGCGAACAGCGTCGACTGGAAGAGGAGCTGGTTCTGGTAGGCGTGGACGCGGTCGCGGCTGCCCCACACCGCGTCGCCGAGCAGCCCGCCTTCGCCCATGGCCCCCTGCACGGTGATCGTGAGCGTGTGGCGCCCGGCGCCGGCGAGGCGGGCCGGGACCTCGGCGAGCACCGTGCCCTCGCCGTTCACCGAGCCGGCCAGCCAGGGGGCCTCGCTGGTTCGCGCCATCGCCTCGCCGTCCCAGCGCACGGCGGGAAAACCCGGGTCGACCCCCGTCCGGGGCGCGAGGCGCGGGTGCGCGGTGGCGTAGCGCGGCTCGGCGAGGAAGATGGCGAGCGGGCGGCTCGCCAGCTCGGGGGGCACCTCGACGGGAATGGTCCAGGAGACGCGGGCCCCGGAGGGCAGCCCGACCTGCTCGAAGAGCAGGGGGACCGGCAGCTCTCGCTCGATGTCCCGCCCGTCCACCTCGACGCGGGCGGGCCAGGTGCCGGCGAGGGAGCGCAGGCCGTCGCGGTTCATCGCGCGGTTGAGCACCGCGACCGTCGTGGCGAGCAGCGCGACCAGCACGCCGATGGCCAGCGCGCGGGAAGCGATCGCGGTGGGGTGCGACGGGTGGCGCATGAGCTCAGTGGGGACG
>WGAH01000598.1 GCA_015489145.1 Deltaproteobacteria bacterium | reverse complement strand
GCCGAGGAGGCTCCCACCGAGGCGGCCCCCGACGAGGAGGCTCCCACCGAGGCGGCCCCCGCCGAGGAGGCTCCCGCCGAGAAGGCTCCCGCCGAGGCGGTCGCGCCCGAAGCCGCCGCCGAGGCGGACGCGGAAGGCGAGGCCCCCGAAGGCGAGTCGCCCGCGAGCCCGACCCCCGAGGACCCGCGCGTCGCCGAGCTCGAAGCCCAGGTCGCCGAGCTCGAGGCCCAGGTCGCCGGCCTCCAGGCCCAGGTCTCCACCCTCCAGACCGCCAACGACTAGCTCCGCGGCCGCCTGCGCGCCGTGAGCGGCCGCTTCCAGGAGGAGCACCTGCACCTCGAGGCCGCCCAGAGGCGCCTCAAGCAGGAGGCCGACATCCAGTGGGCGCGCCAGCGCGAGAAGGTGATCCGCACGCTGTTCGAGCCCTTCCAGAACCTGCGCCGATCCCTCGAGGCCGCCGAGAAGGGCGCGAGCGCCGAGAGCCACGCCGAGGGCCTCCGGGCGGTGGTCAAGCAGTTCATGGACGCCTTCCTCAACCTCGGCCTCGAGGAGGTCCCGGGCAAGGGGGCCCGCTTCGACCCGAACGTCCACGAGGCCCTCACGGTGGTCACCGTGCGGGACCGCGCCCTCGACAACGTGGTCATCGACGTGATCAACGCCGGCTGGCGGGTCGGCGAACGCCTGATCACCCCGGCCCGGGTCATCGTCGGCCAGCTCCCGGAGGACTTCGCCGAGCCCGCCGAGGAGCCCGCCGCCGAGAATGGCGCCGAGGCCGCGGACCCGGAGCCGCGCGCCGAGGAAGCGCCCGCCGAGGAGCCCCCCACCGACGAGCCGCGCGCCGAGGAGGCGCCCGCCGAGGAGCCGCCCGCCGACGACGCCGCCGACCGGGACCCCGAGGCGTGAGCGAGCCCCGCCTGCACATCGCCCTCGTCGAGCCCGAGATCGGCCCCAACACCGGCAACGTGGGGCGCCTCTGCCTCGGCGTCGGGGCGCGCCTGCACCTCGTCCACCCCCTCGGCTTCCAGATCGACGACAAGGCGGTGCGCCGGGCGGGCCTCGATTACTGGAAGCGCGTGGACCTCGTCGAGCACGCCGACCTCGCGGCCTTTCTCGCCTGGGCCGCCGGCCGGCGCCTGCACCTGTTCTCCTCGCACGGCCGCCGGCCCTACACCGCCGCCCCCTACGCGCCCGGCGACGTCCTCGTCTTCGGCCGCGAGTCGGTGGGCCTCCCCCGCGACCTCGTCGCCGCCCGGGGCGCCTGGCGCATTCCCATGGCCGGCCCCACCCGCAGCCTCAACCTGTCCAACGCCGTCGCCGTGGTCGCCTACGAGGCCCTGCGGCGCGTCGACCCGGGCCTGTTCGCCGACCCGGCGCCGGGCCCCCTCGTCCCGACCGAGGAGCCTCCATGACGCCCATCTACGCCCTGGTGATGGCCGGCGGCCGCGGCGCCCGCTTCTGGCCCGTGTCCCGGCGCGCCCGCCCCAAGCAGTGCGTCCACCTCGTGCCGGGCGACTCGCTGTTGCGCCAGACCGTCGACCGCCTGCAACCCCTCGTTCCCCCGGAGCGCATCCTCGTGGTGACCGGCCCCGAGATGCTCGACGCCGTCCGGGAGGAGCTGCCCGACTGGCCCGACGACAACATCCTCGTCGAGCCCTCGGGCCGCAACACCGCCCCCTGCATCGGCTGGGGCGCGGTGGAGGTGCAGCGCCGGGCCGGGGGCGAGGCGGTGATGGTGGCGCTGCCCGCCGACCACGAGGTCGCCCTGCCCGAGCGCCTCCGCGAGGTGATCCGGGCCGCCGCCGAGGCCGCCCGCACCACCAACGCCCTCATCGCCGTCGGCGTGCGCCCCACCCACCCGGAGACCGGCTACGGCTACCTCGAGGTGGGCCCCGAGATGGGGACCTGGGGCGGCTTCTCCTTCCACATGGTCGAGCGCTTCACCGAGAAGCCCGACATCGAGCGCGCCCGCCTCTTCGTCTCCGGGGGCGACCACCTCTGGAACGCCGGCATCTTCGTGTTCACCGTGGACGCCGTGCGCGACGCCTTCCGCACCCACCTGCCCGACACGGCGCTGGCCCTCGAGGCGGTGCAGCGCAACCCCGACCGCCTCGCCGAGCTCTGGGAGCGCTTCGACGCCGTGAGCATCGACTACGGCATCATGGAGAAGAGCCGCCACATCCTCACGGTGGCCTGCGACATGGGCTGGAACGACCTCGGGAGCTGGAACGGCGTGGCCCGGCTGCTCCCCGAGACCGAGGGGGGGCGCGGGCTGGCCGAGGCCATCGCCGCCATCGACGCCCAGGACTGCATCGTCCACGCCCCGGGCAAGGTGGTGGCCCTCGTCGGGGTGCGCGACCTGGTGGTGGTCGACGCCGGCGACGCCCTCCTCGTCGTGCACCGCGACCGGGTGCAGGAGGTGCGCGACGTCCTCGAGCGCCTCGAGACCCGCGGGATCACCGGCGTGACCTGAGCCGGCCGCCCGCCGGACCTGACGCAATGCTGACGCCGCCCCCTGGACGCGGCTCGCGGGCGAGGGGTACGGATCGGGAGGGCGGCCCTTCGCACCGCCCGGGGAGGCCCCGTGTCCCGCGTCCCACTCCGCGCCCTGGCGCTCGCGGCGCTCGCGCCGCTGGCGGCCTGCGGCACCGAGGAACTCGTCATCCGTCCCGCCACCGAGGGCTGCACCGACTACGACCCCGAGGCGCCCCCGGAGGAGCGCATCGAGGTCGAGGAGGACGGCGCCGACGTCCGCGTGGTCCACGTCGGCGTCTTCGCGCCTTCCGACGCGTTCTTCGACCCGGATCTCGGCATCGACGGCCGCCGCGTCGAGGTGCGCGAGCGCTGGACCGAGGGCGAGGAGGACGACGCCTGCTTCTCGCCGGTCCTCGTCTTCGAGTCGCCGCCGTCGGGGCGCTACTCCGTGAGCTGGATCATCGGCGACGACGCCACGCCCTTCGACACGGTGGAGTTCCGGGTGGACTGAGCGCCCGGGTCAGTCCTGGCGCACGTCCATGACCCCGTCGCCGTCGACGTCCTGCCCGACCTTGACCACGTTGCCGTTCTCGTCGAGGTACTCCCACAGGTCGACGCGGTTGTCGCCGTTGGTGTCGCGCTCCTTGCGCCGCACCTTGCCGTCCTCGTAGATCTTGAACAGGTCGTAGACGCCGTCGTCGTCGGTGTCGATCTCGCTGAGCACCCGCTTGCCGCCCTGGTAGTGGTCCACCCAGTCCACGCGCCCGTCGAAGTCGCCGTCCATCTCTTCCTTTTCGATGCGGCCGCTCGTGTCGAACCAGGTTCGCACGTCCACCTGCCCGTCCCAGTTCAGGTCGACCTCCTTGCGGACCAGGAGGCGCAGGCCCTCGCTGCGGGGCTGGTAGTAGTTGAAGATGTCGGGCTGGCCGTCTCCGTTCACGTCGATGCGCTGCTCGACGAGGCCGTCGTCGGTCGGGTGCTCGGAGACCAGCGGGGCCCGGTTGGCGGCGGCCTCGGTCTGGGCGGGCTTCTTCGCCCCGCAGGCGCCGGCGAGCGCCAGGGAGGCGACGGGGAGGATGGAACGCATGCGGCCTGCTCCTGCTCGAACGGGGACACCCTACCTCATCGGTTCCCGAGGGGCCCGAAGTTTAGTCGGGATCGACGGGCTGTCAAACCGGCTCTGCCGGCGAGGCGGGCGGCGCCGGCGCCGGACGTGCTAACGTTCGCCCGCCCAGGAACCCGACGCCCGGGGGGCGGGTCGATCCGGCGCGCGGCGCAAGGCTCGGCCCTCGCCGTCCCCGACAGGTGCAGGATGACCCCCTCCAAGCCCGCCCGCCACCTCCTCATCGTCGACGATGAGCCGGTGATCCTCCAGGTCCTCCGGGCCGTCTTCGAGGACGAGCCCTACCGCCTCACCTGCGCGGGAACCGGGGCCGACGCGCTCCGCATCATCGAGGAGCAGGGCTGCGACCTGCTCCTCACCGACAAGAACCTCCCCGATATCGGCGGGCTCGACCTCGTGCGCGAGGCCCGCCGCCGGAACCCGCACTGCGAGGCGATCATCATCACGGGCTACGCCTCGCTGGAGACGGCGATCGAGGCCCTCGAGCTCGGCGCCTTCGACTACATCCTCAAGCCCCTCGACAACGTCTTCGACATTCGCACCAAGGTGCGCAAGGCCCTCGAGAAGCTCGAGATGGCCGAGGAGAACCGCCGCCTCCTCGACCACCTGCGGCAGCGCACCGCCGAGCTCGAGGCCGCCCTCGCCGAGACCCGGGCGCTGCAGGCCGAGCTGGTCCAGAGCGAGAAGCTCGCCGGCATCGGCACCCTCGCCGCCGGCGTCGCCCACGAGATCTCCAGCCCCCTGTTCGGGATCATGGGGCTGGCGGAGGCGATCACCGAGGAGGAGGACCTCGCGGTCGTGCGGGACTACGCCCGCGACATCGTCGTCTACTGCCGCAACATCCGCGACATCGTCGTCGAGCTGTCGAGCTACTCCCGGGCCAGCGCGGACGCCGACGAGGCCGTCGTCGACCTCGGCGAGGTCGTCGCCGACGCGCTGACCCTCCTCGACCGCGCCTCGGCGGCCCGCGCCGTCCGCATCCAGGCCGACTGCCCGCCGGGGCTGCGCGTGCGCGGGCGCGCCCGCGAGCTGCAGCAGGTGGCCCTGAACCTCCTCCGCAACGCCGCCGAGGCCGCCGCCGAGGGTTCCGGGGAGGGGCGGGTCTTCGTGTCGGCCTGGCGCGAGGGCGACGACGCCGTGCTCCGCGTCGAGGACGACGGGCCCGGCATCCCCGCCGACCGGCGGGCCTTCGTCTTCGACCCCTTCTACACCACCAAGCCCCCGGGCAAGGGCACCGGCCTCGGGCTGAACGTCGCCTACCGCATCGTCACCCGGCACCGGGGCACCATCGCCGTCGAGGAGGGAAGCGACGGCGGGCTCGGCGGCGCCGTCTTCGTGGTCCGGCTCCCCCTGGCCGACCCGGCCGGCTAGGCGGGGCCGTGCGCCTCCGCACCCGCCTCGTCCTCCTGGTCGCCCTCGCGGCCCTCGCCCCCCTCGGGCTCCTCGGGCTGGGGGCCAGCCGCGTCTCCACCCGCCTCGTCTCGCGGGAGGTCGCCCGCCTCCAGGCGACGAGCGCCGGCGGGCTGGCGGTCTTCGTCGAGACCTGGATGGGCCTCGAGCTGCGCCTCCTCGAGCAGCAGGCGGCGAGCTTCGACGTCGGTTCCCTCAGCGACCGGGCCCGGGCGGCCTGGCTGCGCCTCGTCCTCCACCAGACCCCGGCTGCGCGCATCGTCACCCTCACGGGACCCGGGGGGGTGGACGCGGCGCCGGGGGTCCGCCGGGAGGCGCCCGGGAGCGAGGCCGAGGGGCTGGTGGGACGCGAGGCGATCTCGGAGGAGCGCTACCGGCGGTTCCGCGCCGCCCTCCCGCTGGATCGCGCGCGCCGGGAGGGCCGGGCGCTGGGCGAGCCCTACACCCCCGAGGGGGGCGCCGCCGCCGTCCTGCCGGTGGCCGTCGCCGCGGGCGACCACGTCCTCGGCGTGGAGCTCGCCCTCGACGCCCTCGAGCGGCGCTTCGCGATCCAGGCCGGCGAGGGGGCCCAGGCCGTGCTCCTCGACCCGGCCGGCAGGCGCGTGATCGACACCGGCGGCGGCCTGGTCGACCCGGCGACCCTCACGCCGCTGCTCGGCGGGGTGCGGGCCGAGGACGTGCGCTACCGTTCCCCGGACGGGGTGCCGGTGGTGGCCGCGGTGGCTCCCGTCCGCGACATCGGCTGGACCGTCGTCCTGGCGGAGCCCCTGGCGCAATCGCGGGCCGGCATCGCCGAGATCCGCGCCCGCACCCTCTACATCGCCGGCGTGGCCGCGATCCTCGCGCTGGTCCTCGGCTCGGTCTTCGCCCGGCAGATCGCCCTTCCCGTCGTCGAGCTGCGCGACGCGGCCCTCGCCGTCGCCGAGGGCAACCTCGGCCGGCGCGTCCGGGTGCGGGGCGGCGGCGAGCTGGCCGAGCTGGCCCGGGCCTTCAACCTGATGAGCAGCCGCCTGGCGCGCAACGCCGAGGAAATCGCCCGGCAGCAGGCCGAGATCGAGAGCTTCAACCGCGAGTTGCAGGCCCGGGTGGACGCCCGCACCCGCGAGCTGCGCGAGGCCCAGGAGCGCCTCGTCGAGACCGCCCGCCTCGCCGCCGTCGGCGAGCTGGGCGCCGGGCTGGCCCACGAGCTGAACAACCCGGTGGCCGCCATCCTCGGGCTGTCCCAGGTCGCCCTGGCCGCCGACCCTCCGCCGGCCGAGGCGGCGCGCCTGCGCGACATCGAGGCCCAGGCGCGCCGATGCCGGGAGATCCTCGGGCGTCTCACCGAGCTGGTCGGCGAGGAGGGCGGCGGGGCGCGGCTGGATCGGGGGGGCCGGCCCGTGGTAGACAGCGTGGTGGACCTGGACCGGGTCGTTCGGGAGGCGCTGTCCGAGGTGGCGTCGGCCCTCGCCCGGCGAGGAGTGGCGGTGGAACACCGGGTGGCCGGCGGCATGAAGGTGCGCGGAGCGCGGGCGGACCTCGTCCGCGGCCTCGGCGGCTGTCTCTTATACACATCTCCGAG
>WGAH01000597.1 GCA_015489145.1 Deltaproteobacteria bacterium | reverse complement strand
CCCGGGCCCCCCGCGCCGACACCGACGCCAACTGGGCGTATTTCTACCGGGCCTTCCCGCCGCCCCGCGACTTCGGCCTGCCCGACCCGGACGAGGCGATCCCGCCGCGCCCCGAGGGCACCGGCAGCCTGGTCGGCTACTTCGAGTGGTACTGCAAGCGCGGGCTGGAGCTGCGCCTGCGCGACGTCCCCGAGGAGCGCCACGCCGCCTACCACGAGCGGCTGCGCTTCGAGATGGACGTCATCGAGAACATGCAGTTCCCGGCCTACCTGCTCATCGTGGCCGAGTTCATCAACTGGGCCAAGGACCACGGCATCCCCGTCGGGCCCGGGCGCGGTTCGGGGGCCGGCGCGCTCGTCAACTACGCGATGCGCATCACCGACATCGACCCGATGCGCTTCGACCTGCTCATGGAGCGCTTCCTCAACCCCGAGCGGGTCAGCATGCCGGACATCGACGTCGACTTCTGCCAGGACCGCCGCGAGGAGGTCATCGAGCACGTCCGGCAGAAGTACGGCGCCGACCTCGTCAGCCAGATCATCACCTACGGCAAGCTCCAGGCGAAGGCGGCGATCAAGGACGTGGCCCGAGGGCTCGGCCTCGACTTCAACGCGGCGAACCGCATCGCCAAGCTCGTGCCCGACAAGATCGGCATCAAGCTCGCCGAGGCCCTCGAGCAGGAGGAACGCCTGCGCGCCCGGGTCGAGGGCGACCCGCTGGTGGGCCGGGTCTTCCACCTCGCCCGCCGGGTCGAGGGCATGGTCCGCAGCACCGGCGTCCACGCCGCCGGCGTGATCATCGCCGACCGCCCCCTCGTCGAGCACGCCCCGCTGTACCGCGACGGCCCCGAGGGCGGGCCGGTGGTGCAGTTCGACATGAAGTCGTCCGAGAGCATCGGCCTCATCAAGTTCGACTTCCTCGGCCTCAAGACCCTCGACGAGATCCGCGACGCCGTGGCGATGGTCGAGCGCAACACCGGCGAGCGCATCGACATCGGCCGCATCCCCCTCGACGACGAGGCCACCTTCGCCCTGCTCCAGCGCGGCGACACCGCCGGCGTCTTCCAGGTCGAGAGCAGCGGCATGCGCGACCTGCTGCGGCGGCTCAAGCCCTCGACCATCGACGACCTCATCGCGCTGGTGGCGCTGTACCGGCCGGGGCCGCTGTCCTCGGGCATGGTCGACTCGTTCATCGACTGCAAGCACGGGCGCAAGCCCATCACCTACCCCCACCCCGATCTCGAGCCGATCCTGCGGCCCACCTACGGCTCCATCGTCTACCAGGAGCAGGTGATGCAGATCGCGCAGGTCTACGCCGGCTACACGCTCGGCGGCGCCGACCTGCTGCGGCGGGCGATGGGCAAGAAGAAGCCCGAGGAGATGGCCAAGCAGAAGGCCGTCTTCCTCGAGGGGGCGCAACAGCTCGGCCGCGACCCGAAGGAAGCCGAGGAGCTGTTCGACCTGCTGGCCTTCTTCGCCGGCTACGGCTTCAACAAGAGCCACTCGGCGGCCTACGGGGTGGTGGCCTACCAGACCGCCTGGCTCAAGGCCCACCACCGCGCCGAGATGATGGCGGCGCTCATGTCGGTCGAGGCGAGCAACACCGACAAGGTCCTCGCCTACATCGGCGACTGCAAGAAGGCCGGCATCCGGGTGCTGCCCCCCGACGTCAACCGCAGCCTCCACGGCTTCGACGTGCCCGCCGACGCCCGCGACACGATCCGCTTCGGCCTCGGGGCGATCAAGGGGGTCGGCGAGGGCGCGGTGCAGGCGATCCTCGAGGCCCGGCAGGCCGGCCCCTTCGAGAGCTTCCTCGACTTCCTCGAGCGGGTCGACCACCACCGCCTCAACCGCAAGGTCGTCGAGAGCCTGGTCAAGGCCGGCGCCTTCGACTGGACGGGGCACCCGCGGCGGCAGCTCTTCGAGGCGATCGAGCCGGCGATGAAGGCGGCCCAGCGCGCCCAGGAGGACGCCGCCAGCGGCCAGGCCAGCCTGTTCGGGGCCCTGCCCCGGCCGCCGGTGCGCCTGCGCCTGCCCGACGTGGGCGAGTGGCCGACGGCGGTGAAGCTCAACATGGAGCGCGAGGCGGTCGGCTTCTTCATCAGCGGCAACCCGGTGGAGGCCTACGGGGGCCTGCTCGCCCGCCTCGGCGTCACCACGGTGGCCGACCTCGCGCGCCTGGAACCCGACACCCAGGTGCGGGTGGCCGGCATGGTCGCCTCGGTCAAGCGCATCCGCACCCGGCGCGGCGACTTCATGGGCTTCGTCAACCTCGAGGACCACACCGGCTCGCTGGAGTGCACCTTCCTGCCCGACCCCTGGGCGCAGTCCCAGCGGGCGCTCACCGCCGACCGGCCGGTGCTGGTCGCCGGCAAGCTCGAGCGCGGCGACGAGGGGGTGAAGGTGCTCGCCGAGTCCGCCGAGCTGCTCGGCGAGGTGCGGGAGCGGCGCACCCGCGAGGCCCACCTGGCGGTGAACGCCGGCGAGCTGGTGGCGAACGGGGGCGGGGCGCCGGCCCTCGAGCGCCTCGTCGAGCTGTTGAAGGGCTCCGCCGGGCAGACCCCGGTGTTCGTGCACGTCCACCTGCCCGGCAAGGGCTGGGCCACCCTCGCCCTTCCCGACTCCCTGCGCGTGGTCGTCGACGACGCCCTGGTCGAGGGCATCGAGACCCTGTTCCGCCGGCCCGACGCCCTGCGCCTGGCCTGAGGCCCCCGCCCGAGCGACCCCCGAGGACGACGTGATTTCCCTGTTCCTGGTTCTGAGCATCGCCGCGACCGCCGCCGAGGCGGGGTCCGCCGCCGGCGGCTCCTCCGAAGCCGAGGCCGCCCCAGCCTTTCCCGACGTGCGGCGCCCGCTGGCCGGCGAGGCCGCGATGAACTGGACCCGCCTGCGGGTCGAGCTGACGGTGAGCAGCGACAAGTCCGTCGGCGCCTGGCGCGACCCCCGCGACCAGGAACAGGACGCCTTCGGGCAGCTCGGGCCGGCCCTGACCGAGGCGGCGCGGGAGGTCTGCGTCACCCCCGAGCACGAGGCCGGCGACTTCGTCGATGGCGACGGCATGCTGGCCGAGCGCCTCCGCGACGGCCTCGAGCGCTGGACCATCACCGAGACGCGCTACCACAGCAGCGGCTGGATCGAGCTGGACGGCGTGCTCGACGCGCGCTGGTGGCTGCGGCCGGTGCTGCTGTCGCTGGCCTCGACGCGGCCGGTGCCGCCGCTGCCCGAGGCGCCCACCGGGGTGGTGGTCGAGGCGCGGGGCCTCGACTTCGAGCCCTGCCTGGCCCCCGAGATCCGCCTGGCCGACGGCGGCTACCTCACCCGCGCCCAGGCGGTCTCCGAGGAGGCGGCCCGGCTGGCCTCCCCGGTGCTCTACGTCGCCGACCCGGCCGACCCGCGGGCCGCCGAGCGGGCCGGCGCCGCGCCGGTCTTCGTGCGCGCCGCCTCGGGCGGGCGGGGGCGCCTGGCCCTGGAGCCCGCCGGGGCCGCCGAGCTGGAGCGGGGGCGCCGCGCCCTGGCGGCTCGCGGGCGCGTCGTGGTCGTGATCGACGCCGAGGCGCGGTAGGCTCGGCGGGTGATTCGCCGTCGCCCCACCAGCCTCGCCGGCGCGCCCCGAGGGCGGGTGCGACCGCCGCGCCGCCCGCCGGAGCCGCGGTGGGTGCGCCTGGCCTGGGGGGCGGCCTTCGCCGTGGTCGGCCTCGGGCTGCTGTGGGTGCTGCGGCCGGTGCTGGCGGTGCTCGCCGCGAGCGCGGCCATCGCCTACCTCCTCGACCCGCTGGTCGACTGGTTCGAAGCGCGGGGCATGGCCCGCGAGACGGGCATCGTCGCGATCTTCGGCGGGGCGGTGCTCGCGGTGGCGCTGACGGTGCTGCTCTTCGTGCCGGCGGTGGGCCACCAGGTCGAGGTGGTGGGAGCGCGCATCGGCCCGGTGGTCGGCGACCTCGACCGCTGGCTGGGGCCGGCGGTGGCCCGGGTCGAGGACTGGACCGGCCGCGACCTCGGCAGCGTGACCGCCGACCTCAAGACCGAGCTGCCCCGGCGGGTGGCGGCGGCCTGGCCGGCGGTGCAGGAGCGGGCGCTGGCGGTGCTGCGAGGGCTGTTCACCCAGGGGCTCGGCGTGATCAGCGCCCTGCTCAACGTCGCCCTCACGCCGATCTTCGTCTTCTACCTGCTGCGCGACTGGGACCGCCTCGTGGCGGGCATCGCCGACCTGGTGCCCCCGCGCCACCGCCCGCGCGTGGGGCGGGTGGCCCGCGAGGTCGACCAGCGCCTCAACGCCTTCGTCCGCGGGCAGATCACCGTGTGCCTGGCCCTGGCCGCGATCTACTCGGTGGGCCTGCTGGTGGTGGGCATCGACCTGGCGGTGCCGGTGGGGACGCTGGCCGGCGCCCTGTTCATCGTGCCCTACCTGGGCACGGCGGTGGGGGTGGTGCTCGGCACGGTGCTGGCGCTGGTGAAGTTCGGCCTGAGCTGGAAGGTGGTGGGGGTGTGGCTCGTCTTCGGCGGCGCCCAGCTCGTCGAGGGCTACGTGCTCACGCCGCGCATCGTCGGCGACAAGGTGGGGCTGCACCCGCTGGTGGTGATGATCGCCCTCATCGTCGGCGGCAGCCTGATGGGCATCTGGGGGATGCTCATCGCGATCCCGGTCACCGCCGTGCTCAGCGTCCTCGCCGGCGAGTGGCTGGCGATGTACCGGGCGAGCCGGGCCTACCGGGGGGGCTGAGTGGCGGGCCCGGCCTGGCGGTGGCTCGGGCGGCGCCCCTACGCCGAGGTGCTGCGCCTCCAGCGGGAGCGGCGCGAGGCGGTGCTGGCCGGCGAGGCCGACGAGGTGCTGTTCCTCGTCGAGCACGACCCGGTGGTCACCGTGGGGCGGCGGCCGGCCCCGGGAACCCCGGACCCGGCGGAGCTGGCCCGGCACGGGGTGGACTTCGCCCGGGTCGAGCGCGGCGGGCTCGCCACCTGGCACGGTCCCGGGCAGCTCGTCGCCTACGCCATCGTGCGCGCCGCCGCCCGGGGAATGGGGGTGCGGGGCCTCGTCGAGGCGCTGGAGGACGGCGTGATCGCCTGGCTCGCCCGCCGGGGCGTCGAGGCCGGGCGGCGTCCCGGCTACCCGGGCGTCTGGGTCCACGACCCGGAGGCGGGCCGGCCGGGCAAGATCGCCGCGCTCGGGCTGCACTTCAAGCGCGGGGTCAGCATGCACGGCACGGCGCTCAACCTCGCCCGGCCGCGCGGCCCCGGCTTCGACCTCATCGTGCCCTGCGGCATCACCGACGCCGGGCCCACGAGCCTGGAAGCGGTGGCCGGAAGCGCGCCCACGCCGGCCGAGGCCGCGCCGGAACTCGCCCGCGACCTGGCGGCGGCCATCGCCGCCCGCTCCGCCCCGCGGGTTCGAGGTTGACGCCTCCGGCCCGGTCCAATAGATCGCCCCGCGTCGCTCCCCTGGGAGTGGCCCTGTTGGTTGAAGGCATGTAGCTCAGTGGGAGAGCACCGTCCTGACACGGCGGGGGTCGGCGGTTCAAATCCGCCCATGCCTACCACCTCCTCCTTCGCTGTTGGTTGGTTCGTGGAGCCCGCCGCCCCGGCGGGCTCCCGTCGTTTCGGAGGCGATCCCGAGGCGAAAAACGGCCGCGGCCAGGAGCCCGTGACCCGCCGCCCGTCGGCCTGGCCCGCGGTCGCGGCCCCGTCGCCTCGTTGACATGCCCCGGCGGCTCGGCTACGGGGGGCCGGTTCCCTGCCCAGGCGGCGGGCGCGCGCGCCGCGGCACGCGCGGGAATCCAGCATTCGAGCATCCAGGAGCCTCCCATGCCCAAGATGAAGTCCCACAGCGGCGCCAAGAAGCGCTTCACCCGCACGGGCACCGGCCGCGTCAAGTTCAAGAAGGCCAAGATGCGGCACATCCTCGAGAAGAAGCCCAAGTCCATGAAGCGCAAGGCCCGCAAGACCGGCTACATGGCCGAGCCGGACGCGCGGCACGTCCGCGTGCTCCTGCCCCACGGCTGATCCGCACGGCCCCATCCCTGATCGACTCGCCGCTACCGCTCCCCCGGGAGCCGGGACCCGGCCCACACCAAGGAGTCCACCATGGCCCGCATCAAGCGCGCCCAGATCCGCAAGGTCCGCACCCGCAAGCTGTTCAAGCGCTCCAAGGGGTTCTTCCTCGCGCGGCGCAACACCCGCCGCCAGGCCAACGAGGCCGTCCTCAAGGCCCAGGCCTACAAGTTCCGCGGCCGCAAGGAGCGCAAGCGCCAGTTCCGCGCCCTCTGGATCACCCGCATCTCCGCCGCCCTGCGCCCCCACGGCCTGTCCTACAGCCGCTTCATGCACGGGCTCAAGCAGGCCGGCGTCGAGCTGAACCGCAAGCAGCTCTCCGAGCTGGCGATCCACGACCCCAAGGCCTTCGGCGCGGTGGTCGAGACCGCCCGCGCGGCCCTGGCCGAGGCGAAGTGACGGGCCTGCTGGCCGTCCTGGCCCTCGTCGCCTGCAAGCAGGACGACGAGGTCCGCTACGTCCAGTTCAACGCCCCCGACGACCAGGTCACCGTCGAGGTCGGCGTCGACGAGGAACTCGACCCCGTCGGCACCGACCTGCACAGCTCGACGGGCGAGGTGGTCGTCGGCAGCGCCCAGGTCTCGCCCGGCGGCGGGCCCGTGGGCACCGAGCACGAGGTGCTCGTCATCGTCGACGACGACTGGCAGGACGTCGTCGACCGCGCCAGCGTCCGCGTCGACTCCGGGGATCGCGGCGTCGACGAGTACGACCTGGAGCAGGACTCCGCCGACGAGGGCTACTACAAGCTCAGCCTGGTGTCGGTGGGCGACGAGGGTGAGGTACGCTCGGACGTGTTCACCTTCCGGCTGTGGGAGGCGAGCGACACCGGCGGCTGAGCGGCGCCCCCGCCCCGCGCCGCCCCGCGAGCAGCAGCATGAGCCAGCCCACCCTCACCAAGGCCGCCCTCGCCGCGCACCTCCAGGAGCGACTCGGCACCAGCCGCCGGGAGGCCGGCGAGCTGGTCGACGCCATCCTGCGCATCCTCCAGGCCACGCTCGTGGCGGGCGAGCGCGTGCGCATCTCCGGCTTCGGCAGCTTCGAGGTTCGCGATCGGCCGGCGCGCATGGGGCGCAACCCCCGCACCAACGAGCCGGTGCGCATCCCCAGGCGGCGGGTGGTGAGCTTCAAGCCCTCGCCCAAGTTGCGGCAGGCCCTCAACCCCGGGCGGGGCAAGGCGCGCGAGACCACCCTGGACGAGTCGCGCGAGGAGGACGGATGAGCGACAAGCCCCGCCGCGCCGGCCGGCGCAAGCAGGAATCCCTGGTGGCCCGCGCCCGCGAGGCCGTCGGCCTCACGGACGAGGATTCCCCCGAAAAAGCCGATCCCGCCGCCATCCCCGACCAGTCCACCTTCCGCATCGGCGAGGTGAGCGAGCTCGTGGGCGTCGACACCCACGTCCTGCGCTACTGGGAGAGCGAGTTCCGCATGAAGCCCAGGCGGTCCGCCTCCGGGCAGCGGCTCTACCAGAAGAAGGACCTCAGCCAGTTCCTCCGCATCAAGCACCTGCTTCACGAGGAGGGCTACACCATCGCCGGCGCCCGCAAGGTCCTCGCCGGCGGCGGCGAGGCCCGCGCCGCGGCGGTGGACGACAAGGTCCTCCGCGACGCCCTCGCTCGCATCCAGGCCCTCCGCCGCCGCATTCGCGCCTACCAGGACGAGCTGGCCTGATCCCCCCTTGCCGCCCCCGGGCCACCCGAATAAGAGGACCTCGTTCGGGGAGTGGCGCAGTCTGGTAGCGCACCTGAATGGGGTTCAGGGGGTCGCAGGTTCGAATCCTGTCTCCCCGACCACGAACAAAGCCCTGGTTCTTCCAGGGCTTTTTTCTTTGTGGTGGTGCGCTGCGCCAACGGTGGTTCGGCGTTGGCAGGCCCGAGGTCCCGGCGCCGGTTCCTCTCGCGAAACTCGGCCACGCGCCTGTCCACAGCGCCCATCTCGCCGCAGCGGTATCGGGCATGATCCCATTAGCGCCAGCGCATGGACTTTCACCGAGGGCCGCAGATGGGTAGTCTATTCGTGTCCGCCTCCACCAAGGCCTCTGACCGAGGGGCGCATGCCCGCACGCCGTGAGACCCCATCGTTCCAGCGGCCCCCTGTCGTCGAGGTCGCGCTG